>JAGKTB010000226.1:0-4454 GCA_018993145.1 Flavihumibacter sp. | reverse complement strand
TTCTTATTCCGGATCATATATTCCAGCAACTGGAATTCCTTGGCAGTTAGCTGGATGGGCTTTCCGGCCCGCGAAACTTCTTTACTGTCGAGATTGATCACCAGGTCGTTCACACGCAGACTTTTACCGACCGGAGCTGCCTGCTGTGCCCGCTTGATCAGTGCCCGGATGCGGACCACCAGTTCTGCAAAATCAAAGGGCTTTACGAGATAATCATCCGCCCCGGTATTAAATCCTTCAATCTTATCTTCTGTACTGCTGAGCGCTGTTAACATCAGGACTGGCACCTGCTGGTTGACGCCCCGGATATGTTGCAGCAATTCGTATCCATTCATGCCAGGAAGATTAACATCCAGGATGACCAGGTCGTAGGTTTTATTATCGAAAAACAGCCTCCCGGTATCTCCATCTGCGGCGATTTCAACCTCATATTGTTGCTCCTCGAGGCCTTTTTTCAGGGTCTCGGCTATTTTCTTTTCATCTTCAACCAATAGAATACTGATGTCATGCATAATCCATGCGGAACTTGTTCACCTGTAAAATTAGGCAGAAACAGGGGCCGCGACCGGCGGAGCCTAATTATAAATTGATTAAAAAGGCGAATCTCAGGGCAGATCCGGTTCAGTGATCAACTTGAACTTATTGGTTTTCAATCTTGCTTCTACCCAGGTTCTGAGTTGTTTGGCTTCGGTTGCTGATAGCTTCCGGCTAAACTCCAGGTAAATAAGTTGCAGGGTATCCGTTTTGTTACCGGCTCTTTCGAAAATCGTGTTTTCCAGTGCAAGGCTGGTGATTTTAGGTTGGATGGCCTGCGCTTCTAAAAACATATTCCTCCGATCCAGCTCGGTTTCCTGGTAAAGCTTCACCTGGTTTTCCAGTTCCTGGATACGCTCCGCATTGGCCTTGGTGAGTTCCGTACCCTGTTCTTCTTTGGTTAAACTGGCTTTGAGTTGCGCAATCCGGGCGCTGTCTGTAATTCCAATCTGACGGATGCGGATATTGGTACCAGCCAGCTCATACTTGGGCAGGTTTAGTTTGCGCAACTCAATCAAACTGTCCGGAACCATGATGCCCACATACACTAGTTCGAGTGTGTGTTTGCTGGGATCAATTTTCTGACGAAGAAGGGTCGCCTCATTGAACTGCATCTCCGTGTCAATAAAACGTTGTGCATTTTTCTGGTAGATGTTTTTCTGAACCTGGCGATAGGCAAAATAGATGCTGGGCAGCAGGGTCAACAGGGTCACAATCCAGATATAATTCCGGACGCGGATTCTTTCTTTGTCATTGATATAGCTAACCCTTGGAAAATTCAGGAAGCGCACAATCAGGAGTACCGACAGACTGATAAAAACACTGTTGATGATAAACAGGTAAAATGCCCCCAGGAAATAGCTCCATTGTCCGGATGCAATGCCATAACCTGCTGTACAAAGTGGTGGCATCAATGCCGTGGCGATGGCACCCCCTGGAATGACATTGCTCTTTTCTTTGCGCGTACCTGCCACTACCCCAGCCAGTCCGCCAAAGAAAGCAATCAGTACATCATAGAGGTTGGGTGAGGTTCTGGCCAGTAATTCAGATTGGGCATCACTAAGCGGACTCAACCAGAAATAAAGTGTTGAAGTACAGATACTGATAAAAACCGCTACCGCTAAATTGCGCAATGCTCTTTTTACCAGTTGAAAATCGTTGATGCTGATACCTAGCCCAAAACCCATAATGGGACCCATGAGTGGCGATATCAACATAGCACCAATGATAACTGCAGTAGAGTTTACATTCAATCCGATAGAGGCAATGAAAATGGCGAAGATGAGGATCCAGAGATTGGTCCCCTTGAAATCAACATTCCTTTTGAAGGATTCAATGCTTTCATCCGGGCTCGCAGCATCTCCATGAAGATTGAACCGATCCCACAGAAACCATTTTACAAACCTCGTCGCCTTATTCATGTTGCCTGAATTTTATTAGGATGTTCGACCTTAGGGCTTCATCTTCTCACGTCTCACATCTCACATCTCACGTATAAAGGTCCGCCTGATTCGCCAACGCCTCCCTGTACTTCTCAAAGATGATTGCCTTGGATAAAAAGCCGATAAACTCTTTTTCACTGTTCACCACAGGCAGGTACCAGCTCTGTGTAATATCCATTTTTTCCATTACTTTCTTCATGGGTTCCTCCGGCGTGATTACTGCCGGCGCCTTCTTTACATAGGTCTGGATTTTTGCCTGTGCCAATCCACTTGGATCAAATAACCGGCCTTTCAGATCATTCAACTCCACGATTCCCACGAATCGGTTGTCCTTGTCCGTTACAGCAAACAGATTTTTATTGACACTGTTAATCAGGTTGACCAGGTCTGCCAGGCTTTGATCATTTCGTATGGTAGCATATTGTTCCAGTCTGAAATCAGCTACCCGGAGCTGGCTGAGAATATTATCTTCTTTGCGGTGCGTGAATATGGACCCTTCCATGGCCAATTGTTTGGTTTCCATGGAGTAGGGTTCAAAATGTTTTACAATAAAGAAGGAAATCGCGGATACCAGCATCAGCGGTATAAAAAGTTCATAACCATTGGTGATCTCTGCGATAAGAAAGATGGCGGTAAGCGGACAATACATCACTCCACTCAGCACGCCCGCCATGCCAACCAGGCTGAAATTTGCCTCGGGCAGTGTTAGCCATTTGGTATTATTCGCCAGGCGAGAAAAAAAAACCCCCAGGTAGGCCCCCACAAACAGTGAGGGTGCAAAGTTCCCGCCATTACCACCACCTCCGATGGTAATACCAGCCGCGACAGGCTTGAGTAAAAAAATAGCGCCGGCAAACAGGAGCAGACCCCATTCATTGATATACTCGCGACCGATAAACTTTTCCACCACGCCCTGCGGGTTTCCATTGGCCAGCAAGCTGATGGTGTTATACCCTTCACCAAAGAGTGGAGGAAAAACTGCCATAAGCAACACCAGGAAAATGCCGGCAAGAATGGCACGCTGGTAAGGGCGTTGGGTAATGCCAACTATTTTTTTCTCTGTGCTTTTAAATACCCGGGCATAATAAAGGGAAACAAAACCGGATGCGAATCCCAACAGAATGTAAAAGGGAACATTATAATAATCAAAAGCTTCCCGAAGGCGAAAATTGAAAAGAATTGATTCCTGTAAAATGATGCGGGAACAAAGTGCCCCGGTAACAGCAGCAATCATCAGGGGTATGAAATAACTGACAATGGTTTCCGTGAGCAGGATTTCAATCGCAAATATTACACCTGCGATGGGTGCATTAAAAACTGCCGCAATACCTGCTGCAGCTCCACAGGCAATCAGCAAGGTTCTTTCCCTGTATTCCATCCCATGGATGCGGCCTGTATTGGAACCGATGGCTGCACCAGTTGAAACAATCGGTGCTTCCAATCCCGCAGAACCTCCAAGGCCAACTGTAAAAGCACTGGTGACCATGTGTTTGTAGGTATCCGAAAGTGGAATGAAGGAACTTTTACCTGCAATACTTCTGAGTACCATGGCAACTCCTTTCTCGATATAACCATAAAAGAAACGCTTCTTCAGGAACACCACAATCAGCAATCCAATGATCGGGAATAACAGGTATATATAGTCGTTTTTAACCGGACGGTTGATCCACTCCTGCAAAAAATGAACAAAGGTTTTGAGTAATACGGCAGCGAGACCAGCAATCAATCCGGTGATTACAGCCACAAACATCATGTACTGTAAGCGATTGAGCCGCTGTCGCAAATAGCTCAACAGGTATTTATATAGTTGTACAACTTTTTTCACTTCTGACTTCTGATGTCTCACGTCTCACATCTCACACTCTTCTCAGCTTTTCCACCGCCGCTTCCAGTGTTTCTTTCTTCTTTGCAAAGCAAAAGCGGATATAGGGACTCGGTTGTGCATCCTGGTAGAATGCGGAAACCGGTATAGTGGCAACTCCATGTTCACGGGTGAGATGCAGCGCGAAATCAAGATCCGGCAACTCGCTAATGGCCTCATATCCTGCACAACAAAAATAACTTCCTTTTGAAGGGAGCAAATTAAATCGCGTTAATCTCATCAATTCTATGAAATAATCTCTTTTCTCCTGCAGAAAGGAAGCCAGCTCGAGGTAAGAGGAACGGTCTTTTAAATACTCCGCTATACCCACCTGTGAAGGTGTATGTACACTGAAACAATTGTACTGGTGGATCTTTCTAAACCCCTGCATGAGTTCCTTTGGTGCTACACAGTATCCGATTTTCCAACCCGTGCAATGAAAGGTTTTACCAAAAGAGAAGCAGGCAAAACTGCGCTTAAACAAACTAGGATACCGTAATACCGACTGATGGGTTTCGCCATCATAAACCAGGTGTTCATATACTTCATCACTGATTACATACAACTCGTTACTAATTACCAGTTGCTGCAGCTTTTGCATATCTGCTGCAGACCAG
>JAGKTB010000225.1:0-7295 GCA_018993145.1 Flavihumibacter sp. | reverse complement strand
AACCTTAACCGACTTAATTTCGCCGCTATGACAATGGAGCAACTTATTGAGAAGATTAATTACCTTCTGGTAGAGGAATTTGAAGTGGATGCGGAAAAAATTACCCCTGAAGCGAACCTCAAAGCAACCCTTGAGCTGGACAGCCTTGATTATATCGATATGGTGGTAGTGCTGGAACATCATTTTGGATTCAAAGTGAAACCGGAGGATTTTACTTCCATTGAAACCATTCAGGATTTTTACGATTATACAGCTCGCCGCATCCATACTAAAGAACTGGTATAATGGCAAGCTGGCAGGGAAGATCCCAGGCCCTTCCGCTGGGTTACCGGATTTTCGTTGTGGTTTTAAAGCGGTTGGGACTAACTCCCGCCTATGGTCTTCTCCGATTTGTTGCAGCCTGGTATTTTCTGTTTTCCAGGAAATCTACCAGGGCGCTGAATGTTTACTTTAAGGAGCGACTTGCTTATTCCCGTGGGAAGGCCACCAGGGCTATATACCAGACCTATTATCATTTTGGTCAGACCCTGATTGATAAAGTAGCTGTGATGGCAGGGTTAAATACCCCCTTCACGTATGATTTTGATGGTGAAGAATGGCTGCACCAGATGGTGAAAGATGGTAAAGGCGGATTGTTGCTCAGTGCACACATGGGCAATTGGGAAATTGCCGGACACCTGTTGAAGCGACTGAAAGCACCTATCAATGTGGTTATGTACGATGGGGAACAGGAGCAGATCAAAGCCTACCTGGAAAAAGTAACAGGTGGCAGGAACATGAAGCTGATTATCATCCGGGAGGATCTCGGCCATATTTTTGCAATCAATGAAGCCCTTCAAAGAAATGAACTGGTATGTATGCATGCCGATCGTTTTCTGGAGGGAAATAAAACAATATCCACCCAATTCCTGGGGAAAACCGCTAATTTTCCGGCTGGTCCCTTTTTACTGGCGGCCAGCCTGCAGGTTCCGGTTAGTTTTGTGTACGCTTTTAAGGAATCTAACAGGCACTATCATTTTTTTGCCAGTCCACCTGTCTTGTACAGAGAAGGTGCAAAGCAGGAAAGAATATTGAAAGCGCTGCAGGATTTTGTGATGGAGACGGAGAAAAAAGTCAGTCTTTATCCAACCCAATGGTTTAATTTTTACGATTTCTGGAAAGCATGATATTACTAAGCAAAGATCAACTGGCCTCTATATTACCACAACGACCACCATTTGTGATGATAGACGCGCTGGTTGCAGATGATCCTGTCTCTACTGAAACAAGTTTTGAAATCCTCCCTTCCAATATCCTGACCCATAACGGAAAAGCGACTGCTGCTTTATTGGTTGAAAATATCGCCCAAACAGCAGCAGCAGGAGCTGGATATAAAGCTTTGCAGGGAAATGGACCCGTTTTAGTAGGTTTTATAGGAGCCATTAAGAACCTTGAAATCCATTCACTACCCGAAGTGGGAGCAAAATTGAAAACGATTACCAGGCAGGTGAATGCAGTTTTTAATGTATCGATTGTGGAAGGAACGGTATACCGGGATGATCAGCTGCTGGCCTCCTGTGAAATGAAAATTTTTCTACAGGAACCCAAATCATAACCATTAATACTACAACCATGAAAAAAAATCTCTTATTCCTTTTATGCGGCATCTTTCTGTTGTCTGCCAATTCATTGTTCGCACAGAAAAAAGCGGATATTCTGAATGAAGCTACACCGATGACCTACCTGGGGGTAGATTTTTCCAGGACAAAAGTGATCAATGACTTTGCTGCTACTGCTTCAGATATCAAGAACCGTCATTTCCCTGGCATCAACCAGGTAATTATTGCAGAGCCCAAGAAATTTGACTGGCCCAAATACCTGGATCGCGGAAACATCACCAATGATATCGCTGCCGTTACTGCCATCAATGAAAAAGTGGATGAAAAAGATATCAGCAGCACTTCTACTGCAGACGAAACACATCTGAAAGAGTCGGATATCCAGGGTATGGTGAACAAATATGATCTTTCAGGCAAAAAAGGTATAGGCCTTGTGGTAATCATGGAATCACTCAGTAAGCCTGCCGAAGCAGCATCCATGTATATTACATTCATCGACATGGCTACAAAAAAAGTTTTGTACACGGAGCGTATGGTAGAAAAAGCCGGTGGTTTTGGCTTCCGGAACTATTATGCCAGCACGATTTATAAAGCCATGCAAACCATTAAAAAATCAAAACTCAAGTCCTGGCGCTCCAGCTTCGGGTCCTGAGCTATAACCTATGAATAAAGGAGCCCTTTCGTTTACCAGAGAAATTGCCGTACGCTTTAATGAAGCTGATCCGCTTGGCATTGTTTGGCACGGTCATTATGTTCGTTATTTTGAAGACGGGCGTGAAGCTTTTGGTCAGGCATTCGGACTAAGTTACCTGGATATTTACAAACATGGATATTCAGTTCCGGTAGTTAAGATTGACCTGGATTATAAGAAATCACTTAAGTATGGCGACCGTGTAATAATTGAAACGGAATTTATTCCCTGTCATGCTGCCAAACTGCAATTCGTTTATCGGTTATACAATGCCGTTACAAAGGAGCTGGTAGCGAAAGGATCCACAACACAGGTATTTCTGGATCATCCCGAAAATAATCTGCAACTTATCAATCCGCCTTTTTTCGAAGCGTGGAAGCAAAAACATTTAGGTGCCGGCTAGAAATGAAAACGCGTCCCGCATATATCGTAGCTCATCATATGGTAACACCATTGGGAAGCGGAACCGCTGCCAACCTGGATGCTATTGCTTCCGGAAAATCGGCGGTAACAGATAATCTTCACCAGGTTTTCCAGGGCCAGGGTATTTGCGGGGCTTTGTTCAGTGAGGAGCAATGGAAGCAAATAAGGGCGCCCTATGATACGGATATTACCCATTTCGAAGCGCTTTTGTTACATTCTATCGAGGCTGCCATTGCAACTACCAACTTTACACTGAATGATCCGGCAACAGTTTTGATTCTGGCTTCTGCCAAGGGAAATATCGGGGAATTGCAGGAGGGAAACGAAGCAGCAGCTGAGCGTGTCGGATTACATGAATCGGCAAAAAAGCTGGGATTGCTGTTGAATTATCACAGGCGCCCACTGATTGTTTCCAATGCCTGTATATCCGGGATGACTGCCTTGCTGGTTGCAAAAAGATTGCTACAATCAGGTCAATATAAACGTGCAGTAGTAGCAGGAGCCGATTCTATCAGCCCTTTTATCATAGCCGGTTTCAAATCATTCCAGGCCTTGAGTACATCCGTATGCAAGCCATTTGATAAAGAGCGGAACGGGCTGAACCTGGGTGAAGGCGCGGCAACTGTTTTGTTAAGTACAGAACCTGCCGGTACCTGCCTGGCCGTAAGTGGCGGTGCTACAACCAATGATGCCAATCATATTTCAGGTCCATCGCGAACCGGTGCGGAAATGGCACATGCAATTAAAAATGCCATGAAGCAGGCGGGTGTTTCTTCAAATGAAATCGGATTTATCTCGGCTCATGGTACTGCTACACCCTACAATGATGAAATGGAATCCAAAGCGTTTCAGCAGGCAGAACTTGAAAAAGTACCTGCCTTCAGTCTGAAGGCCAGTTTCGGGCATACGCTCGGGGCAGCCGGACTGATCGAATCAGCCATCTCAATGGAGGCTTTTCAGCGTGGCTGGATACTGCCATCAGTAGGGTATTCCAAACATGGTGTAAGCGCACCGGTGACCATATCAACAAGCTTAATGAAGGGGGTACCCCTTCAACATTTTATAAAAACAGGCTCGGGATTTGGAGGATGTAATGCCGCCCTTGTCTTTTCGAAAACAACAACCCAATAGTAGTATCCAACATGAATCATTTTTCTAAAGACAGATTAACAGCAGTTGAAGCAAAAGAAGCTGCACAGCGGGTCGCTTTTGGTCCCGTTATGTTCCAGGCGGCACAGGCCATGCGCAAGAATGGATTATTACAGGTAATTCGTGATGCGGGGAAAGCAGGTATTACCATAGAAGAAGCTGCTTCCCGGTCGGGTTTATCACACTATGGGGCAAGAGTGCTGATGGAAGCAGGACTTGGTATGGGTGCGTTTCTGCTGAATGAAGACAAGTACACCATTACGAAAATGGGCTTCTTTCTCCTGTCTGATCCGTTGACGAATGTGAATATGAATTTTATTGATGACGTATGTTATGACGGACTGGCATCATTGGAAGAAAGTATTGCAACCGGCAAGCCTGAAGGACTGAAGGTATTTGGCGAATGGAATACGATTTATGAAGCGCTTTCCAAACTTCCGCCACAGGTGCAGAAAAGCTGGTTTGAATTTGACCATTATTATTCGGATGGATCTTTCCCGCTGGTGCTGCCCATGGTATTTGCAACCGGGGTAAAGAAGATCATTGATATCGGTGGAAATACCGGGAAATGGTCTATTTCCTGCGCTCAGTATGCACCGGATATTTATGTTACCATAATGGATCTGCCCGGCCAGGTATCGATGGCGCAGGCAAAAATCAGGGAGCTTGGACTGGAAGACCGCATAAAGTTTCATCCGGTTAATATCCTGGATGAAAACCAGCAATTCCCAAAAGGGCATGATGGTATCTGGATGAGCCAGTTTCTGGATTGCTTTTCTGATGCAGAGATAACGTCGATCCTTAAACGCTGTTATGAGGCCATCGATGAAAATGGATATGTGTTTATTCTTGAGAATTTTTGGGATTGCCAGCGTTTTGAAGGAGCAGCATTCAGTCTGCAAATGACCAGCCTCTATTTTACAGCGCTTGCCAACGGAAACAGCCAGATGTACGATTCAAAAGTATTCAAGAAATGTATTCATGATGCGGGACTTCGTATTGAAGAACAGATCGATCATATCGGCGAAGGCGGGCATACCCTGCTGATCTGCCGTAAAGCATAACCCAACAACAGCCAGTATTTCAATCCTAAAACAATCGACGTGAAACATGTACAAACAGATGTGCTCGTAATTGGTGCCGGTCCCTCCGGTTCCGTGGCTGCTTCCATCATCAAGCAAGCCGGGTACAACGTAATCATGGTTGAAAAAATGAAATTTCCCCGTTTTGTAATTGGGGAGAGCCTTTTACCCCGATGTATGGAAGCATTGGAAGAGGCAGGCTTCCTGGAAGCAGTGAAAGCAAAATCCTTTCAGCAAAAGAACGGAGCGAAATTCGTGAAGGATGGAATGATTTGTGACTATTCCTTTGCCGATCAGTTCACCAAAGGATGGAGCTGGACCTGGCAGGTGCCAAGAGCCGAGTTTGATAAAACCCTTGCCGATTGCTGCGAAGCAATGGATATCCCGCTGCATTATGAAACAACGGTTACGGACATACGCTTTAATGGATCCGACTCCATTACAACAGTAGTGGATAAAAATGGAGAAGCGTCAACTATTGGAGCAAGATTTATTGTGGATGGCAGCGGATACGGACGTGTTATCCCGAAATTATTCGGTTTGGACAGGCCATCCTCGCTGCCGGGCAGAAAGGCGCTTTTCTGTCACATGAAGGATGAAAAAAGGCAGACTGTACATGAACCCAACCGGATCACAATTGTAACACACAAACCGGGTGTCTGGATCTGGGTGATTCCTTTCGCGTCTGGTATTACTTCGGTTGGCTATGTGGGTGATCCTTCTTTCTTTGCAAATTACAGCGGTACAAATGAAGAGGTGTACAATGCGCTGTTGGAAGATGAACCTTACCTGGCTGAACGATTCCGTGGTGCGGAGAAACAGTTCGAAGTACGAGTGCTGGAATCCTGGTCTGCCACCTGCGATAAATTTTACGGAGAAGGATTTGTGTTAACCGGTAATGTTACCGAATTCCTGGACCCCATCTTTTCTTCTGGAGTAACCCTTGCAACTGTGTCCAGCCAAACCGCTGCGCACCTGGTGATACGGAAATTGAAAGGAGAAGAGGTGGATTGGGATACTGAATACATGGATTATATGATGCAGGGAGTTAACACCTTCCGCACCTATGTGAATAGCTGGTACGACGGTACACTGGATACCATTTTCTTTTCAAAAAACCAGCAGCCGGAAATCAAGAACATGATCTGTTCAGTGCTGGCCGGTTATGTATGGGATAAGGAAAATCCTTTTGTCAGAGAACACGACCGGCAGGTAAAAAAACTGGCAAGAACACTGACGTTGAAACAAATACTGGAAGAGGATAGGAATGAGTAAGGAACTGTCAGGTAAATATTGGATAAACAATGCTGCGAAAATCGGTTCGAACCGGGCTTTTCGGAATCAGCAAATCCTGCTGGAAAAACCGGATCTCACCACGGATGAATTTCTTGTGGCATTGTACCGGGAGATCGGAATGGAGTATCCAAAATGGTTCAAGATGGACCGCTTGTCCAAACTGGGCATGCTGGCTGCTGAACTGGTATTGGGTATGCCGGGTGGTAACCTGGCAGATCCGTTTGGCTCGGCCATTGTTTTGGCTAACCGGCACTCCAGCCTGGATACAGACCGGAAATTTGTGGAACAACTAAAAGAAATTCCAAGTCCCGCTGTATTTGTTTACACCCTTCCCAATATTGTAACCGGCGAAATCAGCATCCGCCATGGGTTTAAGGGAGAGCAGGCATTTTTTATAGACGATCTTTGTCCGGTTGACTTTATGGTGAATTATGTCCAAACACTTTTTGAAGAAGGAAACACCCATACCTGTTTATTTGGCTGGGTAGATATCCTGGGAGAGCAGTACAATGCAACGCTCTACAGTGTATCCGGTGTTCAGGAGGATTCAGTACATTCAATACCATTTACAAGTAAAAACGTATATCAATATTTTGATCATGAACAGGGAGCAGTTAGTTGAAGAATTAAAACAGCAGATCATTGAGCAATTAAATTTACAGGTGCAACCGGCTGATATTGTAGCCAGTGATCCCTTGTTCAATGAAGGGCTGGGACTTGACTCCATCGATGCATTGGAACTTATTGTGTTGATGCAGCAGAAATACCGCATCAAACTGGCTAATGCAGAAGACGGACCGAAAATATTTCAGTCGGTAGATACGATGGCTGATTTCATTCTTGCCAACCAAACTCCGCAAGCAGGCTGATATGCAGCAGGCGGTGTACATAGCGGGCAGGGGTGCAATCTCGGCAATCGGTAAGAACCGGGAAGAAAACCTGGAGGCATTGAAAAAAGGTGAAACGGGTATTGGTCCTATCCAATATCTTTCAACTGCCCATGCAGGCCTGTTTCCGGCGGGAGAGGTGAAGGCAGATAATGAAGAGCTGAGTATA
>JAGKTB010000224.1:0-7095 GCA_018993145.1 Flavihumibacter sp. | reverse complement strand
GCAAGGGCAAATACAATCGATCACTTCCTATTGTATTCAACTTAAATAATCAAAAATGAACAAACAATCCATGTCCATCTGTCTCTGGTTTGATGACCAGGCAGAAGCAGCCGCCAACCATTACCTATCCATTTTTAAGAACAGCTCCCTGGGCAAAATAAGCCGGTATGGCAAAGAAGGTTTTGAATTTCACAAAAAGCCGGAAGGCACCGCAATGGTGGTTGAATTCACCCTGAATGACATGCAGTTTATGGCACTTAATGGCGGCCCTCAATTCAAGTTCAATGAATCCGTTTCTGTTGTTGTCAACTGCGATACCCAGGAAGAAATTGATCACTACTGGAATCACCTGACCCTTGAAGGAGAAGAAGGTCCCTGTGGCTGGTTAAAGGATAAGTTTGGCCTTTCCTGGCAGATTGTACCTTCCATCCTCGCGCAGTATATGTCCGACCCTGATTCATCCAAAGTTCAACGCGTAACAACGGCCTTTCTCAAAATGAAAAAATTTGATATGGAGGAATTGAAAAGCGCGTATGAAGGTGCAGGTTAACTAAATACGATATGAGAAAGATAATTGCACTATCAATGATCAGCCTTGACGGCGTAATGCAAGCGCCTGGCGGACCGGCAGAAGACCTTTCCAATGGATTTACTCATGGTGGATGGACGAGACCCTTTGGAGATGATGTTTACAGTAAAGTGGTGAGGTAGGAATTGGATCAAGCTGCGGACTATCTGTTGGGACGAACAACTTTTGAAATCTGGGAAGATTACTGGCCCTATCATGCAGACTTCTGGCCCGGTATTAATACCGGTAAAAAATATGTCTATTCCAACACCAGAAATAAGTCCGAATGGAAAAATACCAGTTTCATCAATAGTGTTGAAGCAATAAAGCAATTGAAAGCCTCCAGTGGCCCTGACATTCATGTTTGGGGCAGCAGTCAGTTGGTTCAATTACTGTTGGGTGAAAATTTGGTTGATGAACTTCGCCTTAAAATTCATCCTTTAATTTTTGGAACCGGTAAGCGCCTGTTTGGTACCGGAGCACCACCTAGTAATTTTAGACTAGAAAACGTTCTTACCACATCAACCGGTGTCCTAATCGCCCATTATAAACGATAACCCTCTTCTTTCACCTTCCTCTCCTTTCACAACTTTCACTTTTCACCTTTCACGTTTCACTTCCTAATATTGAAAATATATCTCCGTCGCCCCATACCCATAATTCGGATGATACTGATTCACAAAATACTTTACCGGCTTGCGGAGTCGCAGCAGAGAGTGTATCTCATCACGCAGCCTGCCTGAACCAAGGCCATGTATCACCGTTAACATGGGCTGGTAATGTGCCAGTGCCAGCTCATAATATTTTTCAAATTCATCCACCTGGAATTGCAGGATCTCTGCATTGCTCATATTCTTCCAGTTGTCGGTCAGCTTTTCGATTTTCCGATCCACCACCGTACGGGCAGGAGGTAAATGTTGCCGGGCCTTCGCAGCTTCATATACTTTATAACCGGCAGCAGCCAGCTTGCCCAATTCCATCTTCTCCTCTTCCACTTTATCGGGATAAGTTTTGAACAACTGGTAGGAAAAAGTAGGCTCTCCCTTCTCCTGCAGCTGCTGGATGCGTTGAAACAATTGCTTCGGCTTCAGTTTCAAAGAAGCCTCATAAAATGGCGCTTTGTTCTTAACCGGTGTCAGCAACTGAAACTCAAAATGATAAGAGGGAGAATCATTTAGGTTGGCGAAGGGAATATCGTGCAGGTAAAAATCCTGGTGACTCAATACCTGGTTCTTCAACTCGAAATCAGGCTCCCCGAAATAATTCAGTTTATAGGTAAACGCGTATCCCTCATCATTCTGGTTATGGAGATGAACTTTCAGCAGGCTCACTACTTCATCTCCAAAATCATCCTGCTCAAATACCGGGATAAACGTAATCCAAACTCCATTGGGATCGCGCTTGGGAAGTTGTTTGATCTTCTCCGTTGGAACCTGATCAATATAGGTTTTAGGAACCGGCTTCTTTTCCGGCACCAGCTTTTGCTTGGAGAATTGTTTAAAATACGGGAAATCGAGCTGATCGGTATAGGCAGGAAATTTCACACCCCGCACATTAACCATCACCATCCGTTCATTGATGACTTCCACCACTTCCGCGTCCTCATTGGTAAGTCGCACTACTACTTTATCGCCCACTTCAAATTTCATGGCGCAAAGATAATCAACTTCCCGCCAGCTTGCTCTTGCGATACCCGTAGATGAAATAGATCAGCAATCCGGCTGCCATCCAACCGAAAAATACCAGCCAGCTCTTGGCCGGAATCTCGATCATCAGGTACAAACAGCAGAGCATGCCCAGTACCGGGATCAGGGAATAGTTGCGGATAAAAGAAAATACGGCAATCAGCCAGGCCACTACCATAAACACGAGGAACAGCACTTCCTGGTACCCTTCATCGTTGATGTTACTAACGGCGAGCTGTATCCGCTCCCAAAACAAAATTGTAAACAGCAATACAACTACCGGAATGATAAACTTCGCATTGATATAAGGCAGGTTAAAGCGTCCGGGTTTATTCGCCATACGAGGCAGAATCAGCACTCCGCCACACACCAGCACAAAGGCGAACAAGGTACCAATGGAGGTAAGATCCGTGATCAGCAGATCATCCACAAAGAGCACAGGAATACCTACTACTAATCCGGTAATGATGGTCGCGAACCAGGGTGTCTGGTATTTCTTATGAATTTTACCGAAGGATTTGGGCATCAATCCATCTCGGCTCATGCTCATCCAGATCCGGGGCTGACCAATCTGGAATACCAGCATCACACTGGTGGCGGCTACCACTGCGGAAATAGAAATAAAGGTACCGAGCTTCTGCATGTTGATACTATCAAACACAAATGCCAGGGGATCCGTAACACCCTTGAAATTCTCGTACTTTACAAGGCCGGTGATCACCAGGGTAGTGATTACATAAATCACCGTACAGATGATCAGGGAATAAATCATACCGCGGGGCATATCGCGCTGGGGGTTTCGGCATTCTTCAGCAGTGGTGGAAATGGCGTCAAAACCGATATAGGCAAAGAAAACCGCAGATACCCCTTTAAGCACTCCTGCCATGCCGTTGGGCAGGAAAGGCGACCAGTTACCTGTGAGGTCATCCGTAAAGATGATCCAGATCCCGATAGCCGCGATCAGGAGCAGTACAGCGATTTTTAATCCCACCATAAAATTGGCGGTATTCTTACTTTCCTTGATCCCGATATAGGCCAGCATGGTTACCAGTACCACAATGACAAAGGCCGGCAGGTTGATAATAAATGGAATCCCGGCAATTTTGGGGGCGGTTGCATAAATCATATCCTGCACCGGTTTGCCTTCCGCCAGGGCTGCCTGATAAGCATGTTTGGCGGTCTGGTAACCAATGGTTAGATAATCTGGCAGGTTGACACCAAATACATTGGAAAGAATATTTTTGAAATAGGAGCTCCAGCTGATCGCCACCACGATATTACCGATACTGTATTCCAGGATCAGGGCCCAGCCAAGGATCCAGGCGATGAGCTCTCCAAAAGTCACATAGGAATAGGTATAAGCACTCCCGGATACAGGCACCCGGGAAGCAAATTCTGCATAACAAAGGGCCGTGAAACCGCAGGTAATGGCAGTGATGATAAAAAGAAAGATCACACCCGGACCTCCATTATATGCTGCCGCGCCGATAGTGGAAAAGATCCCGGCACCAATTACAGCAGCGATCCCCATCAGGGTAAGATCCCGCACCCCCAGCACTTTTCGCATGCCACCGTGAACGTGGTCATCGGCCAGTCCCTGTTCGTGATCCGCAATAATTTTCTCAATCGACTTTTTCCGGAAAAAAGAATTCGACATGCAGCGTTAGGTTTTAAAGGGCCAATATAGGGATTTCCTGTTGATCAGTAATCGCGTTGCACCAGGAAATGCGCCAGTTGGCGGAGGGGTTCCTTGCGTTTACTGAGTACGGCGATGTCATCCAGGTGCTGCAATGCCTTCTCCATGAACTGATTTTTGAGTTGCACCGCCCATTGGTCGACCCCGGTATTTTTATAGATACGCAGGACTTGTTGCACTTTATCAGGCGGGTTGGATTGCAGGAGGGCCTGAAGGTCTTGCTGGTCTTTGCCCTGGGCAGTTTCCAGCGCCCGAATCAGCAGAAAAGTCTTTTTATTAGAGAGGATATCGCCTCCGACCTGTTTGCCGAATTTGGAAGGGTCTCCAAAGCAATCGAGGTAATCATCCTGTACCTGGAAAGCGATGCCCAGGTTTTTTCCGAATTCATAGATATGATGAAGATTGCCCTCTCCTGCCCCGCCGAGGATGGCGCCGAGTTTGAGACTGGCGGCCAGGAGCACAGAGGTTTTGAGTTCGATCATGTGGAGATAGGCATCCAGGGAAACAGTATCCTGTTTTTCGAAATCCATATCCAACTGCTGGCCTTCACAGACTTCTTTGGCGGTGGTATTGAATAGTGAAACCAGCCGGTGGTAATGGGGTGATTTGACCTTGTTGAGATAATCGTACGCAACCACCAGCATCACATCTCCGGCTAATAGCGCGGTAGGTTCCCCATATTTGATGTGCACGGTCTCCAGCCCGCGACGTAAAGGGGCTTTGTCCATGATATCATCATGAATGAGGGTGAAATTGTGAAACAGTTCAATGGCGGTGGCTACCTGCCAGGTATCGGGCAGGATTTCATCAAACAGTTCATTGCCCATCAGACAGCAAACGGGTCGCACCCGCTTGCCTCCAAGTCCCAGGAAGTACTCCGCCGGACGATAAAGGCTTTCCGGCTGTGCAGGAAAATGTGCCTGGTTAAAAAAACTACCGAATTGGGAAGAAAGCTGTTCGAATGATTGCATACCTATAAATTGCGAAGGGCTAAAATAGGTGTTTAATAGGTGATCATCCAACTATTTTCTGCATCTCACCTGTAAAAAGTAACTCACCTCTCTAGCTCCTTTTAATGCGGGTTTCTTCAGGACAGTTTCCTCGTCGGGGTATGGTTCATGCAGTTGTTCAATAGAGAAACCTACCGATATAAGAGTATTGATCCACCAACTCAATGTTCGGTGAAAATTAGGTATACTGAATTTTGGCAGACGGCTTTTTAACTCTTCCGGCGCATCACCAAATATCCACTCCTCAATTGCCCCATCTGTACCTTTAAAGTACTTGCCTACCTCAAAAGCGATATCTCCATGGGCATTCTGCACTTTTCGCTGGTACGGCGTTTTAAAACAGGGATGCTCAATCGAAAACTGGAAAAAACCACCCGGCTTAAGTACCCTGTAAGCTTCAGCTATTGCTTTTTCCTGATCAGGTAAATCCATCAGACACATGAAAGAAGTGGCAAAGTCAAAGCTGTCATTTTCAAATGGAAGCCTGGTCGCACTTGCAACAAGATAACAAATCCATAACGGAGCTTCATTTTCCATTTGTTGGGCGCTTTCAATAAACAGGTCAGATATATCAATGGCATCCAGAGTAGCACCCTGTGCTGCCAACAACCTGGTATTATGCCCTTCCCCACAGCCGATATCAATTCCCTTTAACCCTTTAATATCAGGCAGGATATTGAAAAATGCAGGGGTATTCAGATAGTCGCGGTAAATATCATATCCTGCTCTTGAAAGTTCAATCCAGGCAGGTGCATTGCTATTCCAGTAATTGGCTAGTTCCATTTCATTCATCATTAGTAGCATTTTGTACGCTCCAAAAATCGGGTAGTAAGATCATTTCATTTCTTGATCGTAATCAAGAACAAGTGTTAATTGCAACTTTTCTCCAAAAACTCAAGAATCTCTTTTTCAGTGTGTTCCTTTACTCCCAGCGCTTTTGCTTTGGCAAAATGTTCACATGCTTTTTCTGATTGCCCTGTTTTCAGATAGGCATAAGCAAGCATGTCTATCAATGCAGCATTCGTTTGATCCTGCTGTAATTCCATTTCAAGCTGCTGAACCATTTCACCAGCTTTGCCGGTTTTGATGGAAGCATATGCATATACCAATTGATAATACGGATGCTGTGGAGTAATTTCAAGTAAGGATGCTGCCAGTCTGGATGCTTTTTCATACCGGACTGTATCCCCTGTTACCAGCCAGTGATTGATGCACATGACCTGCAAGAACGGAAACCCTGGTCGCAATGCGAGTGCCTGATCAAGAAACTGTCCGCGCAGGTTGTCGCTACAAGCAGGATAGAGCCATTTATCAATTCCAAACAGCATACTGTACAATCCTTTCAGCTCAGTAGATCCCAAGGGTTTGAAATATTCATACGCAATTTCTTCAGCTAAACTGGTTCTGTATTTTTCACGATAGAGATCCTCGCTTTGACTGATGCGGCCGCTTTGTGTTTCAACCAGCAGACTGCTTTTATCCGGCAACTCCCATTTCAAGATCATGTGCTTGGGAAGCCATATTGCAGTTACTGGCAACTGCAGCGTTTCCCCCAAGGCCATATACAAGAGTACACTGATATCACAATCGGCGAGGTAATAGGCAATTGGTTTACGTTTAGCAGCCGCTCGGCGTTCAGCCGGACGAAGATTGGCAAGGTATTTTGGGATTTCAGGGGAATCGGGAGAAATGGGTGTCAGTGATTCATAAAAACTACCTTTCGATCGATTGAAAATGAATCCTTCGTCCAATAACAATTCGTGTATACTTTTCAGCAAATGCCTCGCTGTAGAGTTGGAATTATCAACCGCACTATACGAGCATTCAGTTTTGGCCCGGTCTATCAGGTGGTCCATGAACCTGAACATGGAATCATATCGGTTTATGAGATCGCTGCGGCCCATCCGGACTTCCTCCATCTTCAACACTGCATGCAAGGTGGAAGAATAGCGTGGCGTATACCGTTCCTGCTGAGCAACCGAAGGCAAAACTGATCCAAAATAAAAGAGGCAGATAAATAACCAATTGTTCATCAGCTGAAACTTATGTCATTTCCTTCTACCTTCCAAAGCTTGTTTCTCAAATGAATTTTTTTTTCATTTTCAGAAAAAAATAGTAAAATCAGATCGGAAGAGC
>JAGKTB010000223.1:0-9820 GCA_018993145.1 Flavihumibacter sp. | reverse complement strand
GCTTCGCCACATGAGTCCCATTCACATGGGAATCACAGGACAAGTAACACCAATATAATAATTCTTAAACAGTT
This sequence comes from Flavihumibacter sp., assembly GCA_018993145.1. Lineage (GTDB taxonomy): Bacteria > Bacteroidota > Bacteroidia > Chitinophagales > Chitinophagaceae > Flavihumibacter. Next base: position 9,746 of record JAGKTB010000223.1, on the reverse strand, counting down.
TCGCTTACGGGAAACCGTAATTTGTAAATTTTGAATTGGGAAACCAGGCTGGAACGGTTGCTGAACGGTTCATGAACGGTTCACTGACGGTTGAAGAACGGTGAAGGAACGGTGCCAGAACGGTGGTTGAACGGTGCCGGAACGGTGATACAACGGTTGCAACTACCCGAACGGACGATCAAACATACCCGAACGGTATAATCAAAAAGTCCGCAAAGGTCATTTCACCTATACGGACTTTCTTCTTTTTTGGAGGTCCCGAGCAGATTCGAACTGCTGTAGAAGCTTTTGCAGAGCTCTGCCTAACCACTCGGCCACAGGACCATTTTTGAATCGGGCACGAATGTAGGATTTTTATACATTCGTTACAAATTCCACCATAAAAAATTCTTTCTAATAACGCCACCGAATGAAACCTATTGCCCCCTCCGAATTAATTATTACCAACCGCGGCGCTATCTATCACCTCGACCTCCATCCCGATGAGCTCGCCCCTATCGTGCTCACGGTTGGTGACCCCGATCGCGTCAAAGTAGTCAGCAAATATTTTGATACCATCGAAGTGCAACGCCAGCACCGCGAATTTGTCACCCATACCGGTACCCTCGGCAATAAACGCATCTCGGTTGTCTCCACCGGCATCGGCCCCGATAATATAGATATCGTGCTTAATGAACTCGATGCCCTGGTCAACATTGATTTCTCTACCCGTACCATCAAACCCAACTTGTCCAGCCTCTCCATCCTCCGGCTCGGTACCAGTGGTTCCCTCCAGGCCGATATCCCGGTCGACTCCTTTGTTGCCGGCACCCATGGCCTCGGACTCGATAACCTCCTGCACTTCTATCGCCTCGAACAAAATGAAGAGGAACAGGAACTGCTCCAGTCCTTCCTCACCCAAACCCAGATCCATCATTCCATCACCCAGCCCTATATCTCCGCCGCCGCCCCTTCCCTGCTCAAACATTTTACCGAGGGCTATCACCAGGGCATCACAGTTACCTGTCCCGGTTTCTATGGTCCCCAGGGTAGAATCCTGCGCCTCGGCCTAGCTGCCCCCCAACTGGTAGATCGCCTCACAGATTTTCAGTACGGTCAGCATAGGATCACTAACTTTGAAATGGAAACCTCCGCCATCTATGGGTTGAGTCGGTTACTGGGGCACCATTGCCTCAGCCTCAATGTAATCGTCGCCAACCGGGTCAACAAAACCTTTTCATCAGATGGACAGGCAGCCGTAGAAAAATTGATTGTACGCTCACTTGAAATTATCGCTGGTAGCTAACCCCATGGAGATCAACTTCTATAAATATCAGGGCACGGGTAATGATTTTGTCATCCTCGATAACCGCGAGGGTGTCTATAACCAACTTACCCAGGAACAGATCCACTTTCTCTGCGATCGCCGCTTTGGCATCGGTGCCGATGGCCTCATGCTACTCAACGCCGCCAACGGCTACGATTTTGAAATGAAATACTACAATGCCGATGGCCGCGAAAGCACCATGTGTGGCAATGGAGGCCGCTGCCTTACCATGTTCGCCTACCACCAGGGCATTGTGCGTACGGTTTATAAATTCATTGCCATCGATGGTCCGCATGAAGCTGAGATCGATCCACGCGGACTGGTTCGCCTCAAAATGCAGGATGTGCCTTCTATTGAGGAGAGCTCCGGCGATTATACCCTCAATACCGGCTCGCCGCATTATGTGAAAATGGTCGATCGCCTCGACGAATACAATGTCTTCTCCAAGGGTCGCGAGATCCGCAACCAGGAAGCCTTTAAACCTTCTGGTATCAATGTCAATTTTGTAGAGGTGGAAGATGAACACGAAATCGCGGTACGCACTTATGAACGCGGCGTGGAGGATGAAACCCTAAGCTGCGGCACAGGTGTTACGGCCAGCGCCCTGGTGAATTATCACAATGAACAGGGCTTTAATGAAGTGACGGTGCAAACCCGCGGGGGCAAACTCTCTGTTGAATTCGATCGCCATCCCAATGGTGGTTACACCAATATCTGGTTAGTCGGTCCCGCAGAAAAAGTATTTACCGGTACCCTTTTACTACCCTAAAAAACGAGCGGAGTGATTCAATACTTCAAAAATATCAACCATCAGACTGTATCGATCCACAAACCAGAAGATGGCGTTTGGGTGAATGTGCTCCCGCCACTGAAACAGGAAGAGTTTACCGAGCTCTCCGAGGAACTGGATATTCCTCTCGACTTCCTGACCGACTCCCTGGATATCGATGAACGCACCCGTTTCGAGGAAGAGGACAATGTGAAGCTGATCGTAATCAAAACCCCTACGGAGAACAATTCCTTCAACGACAGTGATGCCTATTATATCACCATCCCGATCTGTATTATCCTTACCCACAACCAGATCGTTACGGTGAATTCCTTTGAGAACGATGCCATCAAGAAATTCCTGAACACGTTTCAGAACCGCCATCCCGATAACCGGAAAATGATGGTGCTCAAGATCATCGAGAAAGTGGTGCAGAACTATATGGAATTCCTCAAGGAAATCAACCACAAGCGCAACCTGCTGGAACAAAAACTCTACGATGCCAACCGGAACGAGGAATTGCTCCAGCTCATGCGGATTCAGAAAAGCCTGGTGTATTTTGTGACCGCCCTGCGCAGCAATGAACTCCTGCTGATCAAACTGGAACGCACCAATTTCATGGGCCTCAATGAAGAGGAACGCGAATTCCTGAACGATTTAATTGTAGATAACTCCCAGGCCCTGGAAATGGCGAATATTTATACCAATATCCTTTCCAGCACCCTGGATGCCTTTGCCAGTATCATTGCCAATAACCAGAACGAAGTGTTGAAACGCCTGTCGGTGATTACGATCACCCTGAGTTTCCCGGTATTGGTGGCCAGTATCTATGGCATGAATGTGCCCATCCCCTATGCCGATTCTCCTTTCGCCTTTTATATTCCGGTCTTTTTGTCTATGGCAATTTCCCTGGTCATCGGCTGGTTCTTTCTCAAGAAAAAATTATTCTGATCTATGTTTACGATTCGGGTTTATGGTATCCTTTTAAATGAATTAAACCAGGTGCTGGTTAGTGATGAAAAGATACGCGGCGATTTTTTTACCAAATTTCCTGGGGGCGGACTCGAATTTGGAGAGGGCACCCGCGATTGCCTGCGGCGCGAATTCCTGGAAGAAATGAATCTCAACGTGGAAGTGGGTGATCATATTTATACCACCGATTTCTACCAGATGAGTGACTTCAATCCCACCCAGCAGATCATCTCGATCTATTATTATGCCAAAGCCCTGGAACCGATTGCTGTTCCCCTTCGCCTGACGCCTTTTGAGTTTGATGAAGAACAGCACAAGTTGTATGAAACCACCCAGGAGATTGAATCCTTCCGGTTTATCGACTGGGACCAGTTTGGTGAAGAGGCTGTACACTTACCCATCGATAAAGTTGTTGCCAGGATGTTAAAAAATGGCAGAACTACTGTGTAATCTACTGATATGCAGGTAGATAACAAGTTACACAAAGGTTTCAATTAAACATGCTTTATTGTATCTTTGCACCCAAATAAAAGTATAAGCATGTCTACTGTCACAAAATCAGTTATTGATTTTACCCTTCCCTATAAAGTGGCGGATATCAGCCTGGCTGAATGGGGACGTAAAGAAATCCGTTTAGCCGAAGCTGAAATGCCCGGTTTGATGGCATTAAGAGCAGAATACGGCGCCAGCCAGCCCCTTAAAGGTGCGCGCATTGCCGGTTGTCTGCACATGACCATTCAAACGGCTGTGTTGATCGAAACCCTGGTTGCCTTGGGTGCGGAAGTGAAATGGAGTTCTTGTAATATCTTCTCTACACAGGACCATGCCGCTGCTGCCATTGCTGCTGCCGGTATTGGTGTTTATGCCTGGAAAGGCCAGACCCTCGAAGAAGCAGACTGGTGTATTGAGCAGACCCTCTTCTTCGGTAGTCCCGAGCGTCCATTGAATATGATCCTCGACGATGGTGGTGATCTGACCAATATCGTATTTGATAAATATCCTGAACTGATTCAGCATATCAAGGGACTGAGTGAGGAAACCACTACAGGTGTGCATCGTCTGTATGAGCGCATGGCCAATGGTACGCTTCCTGTTCCTGCTTTCAACGTGAACGATTCTGTTACCAAGAGCAAGTTCGACAACAAATATGGTTGTAAAGAATCATTGGTGGATGCGATTCGTCGCGCTACTGATATCATGCTGGCCGGTAAGGTGGCTGTTGTAGGTGGTTATGGTGATGTGGGTAAGGGTTCTGCTGCTTCCCTGGCTGGTGCCGGTTGCCGCGTGATCGTTACAGAAATTGATCCGATCTGTGCCCTGCAGGCTGCGATGGATGGTTTCGAAGTGAAGAAGATGATTGATGCTGTGAAAGAAGCTGATATTGTTGTTACTGCTTCCGGTTGTCGCGATCTGATCACTGGCGAACATTTCAAACTGATGAAGGACAAAGCGATCGTTTGTAATATCGGTCACTTTGATATCGAGATTGATGTGGCCTGGTTGAACGACAATTACGGTCATACTAAAGACACCATCAAACCCCAGGTTGATATCTATAATGTAGATGGTAAAGACATCATCCTGCTGGCGGAAGGTCGCCTCGTAAACCTGGGTTGCGCTACTGGTCACCCCAGTTTTGTAATGAGTAACTCTTTCACCAACCAGACCCTGGCTCAGATTGAACTCTGGACCAATACCAGTGCCTACGAAAATAAAGTGTATGTGTTGCCGAAGCACCTGGATGAGAAAGTAGCTCGTTTGCACCTGGCAAAAATTGGAGTGGAGCTGGATGAACTGACCAATGCTCAGGCAGAGTACCTCGGTATTCCAAAAGAAGGTCCGTTTAAGCCGGAAATGTATCGTTATTAATTGTTGAAGGTTATCGCAATAAAAAAATCCTGGTCTTGTACCAGGATTTTTTAGTTGTATTACTTACCCAATGTTTTAGCTTCTTTCGCGATGCAGTCTGCCATCTTCATGAGCAGATCCTGCTCTTCCGGCCGAAGACTGATAATGGTTTTTTTATCGTTGCGATCACTGAAACTAATGGTGACTACTTTTTTGGTAGCCAGTTTGGTGAGGTTGGCCGGAGTGAATTGTCCGCCTCGCATAATGATGTGAAAAAATCCATTACAATTATCACCGCCGGTATTTCTGATTTCCATTTTCTGTTTGCCGCCTTCGAATACAAAGAGGGCTTCGGATTCTTCGCCGATGCAGTTGGCAGCCGGATTGTTGATGATGAAAAAGAGATCAAACTCTTTACCATTGGCATCGATATTCAGTTGCACGTTTTGCAACTGTACGAAACCGGTAGAGAGTTTGGGTGCATTGCTGAATTCATCGTTGCCTTTGATGAGTTTGCAATCGGATTGTTGTGCGCTGACGGTATTGCCTGCTAGTACAAATAAGATTCCGAAGAGTATATTTCGCATACGGTTGGATTTCTGTTGCTTTTGGGGTCAAGTTAAGAAAATAGCCAGTAATTTTCAGGCTTAAACAGTTTTGAAATGGTTAAAGGTTATGGATTGCTTGGCCTGCTGTTGCTGGCAGTTGCTTCTTTTGCGCAGGTTGCAGAACCGGCATTGATTCCGGTTCCGGTGGAAGCAAGGTACAGTGCGGGTAGTTATAGTTTGCCTGCTACTCTCAATGTTTCTTTTGATGCAGGCATTAAGGATAAGAGCTTTTTGCTGCAGCAGTTGGGCGCTAAATTCTCTACGGCAGCAGGTATTACAGTGAAAGAAAGTAATGGCCAGTCGCAGCTTCAATTTAAACTAACCAAATCGGCTGGTTCTCCGGAGTCCTATCAGTTAAACGTGAATGAGAAGGGTGTGTTGATTGAAGCACCTTCTTCAGCGGGATTATTTTATGGGTTGCAAACACTCTGGCAGTTATTGCCACCTGCTATTGAAGGCAAATCAAAAGTATCTGGTGAGAATTATTGGTCGCTCCCCTATTGCAGCATCAAAGATGCACCGCGTGTTGGCTGGCGCGGACTGATGCTGGATGTGGCGCGTCATTTCTTTACCAAAGAGCAGGTGAAGTATTTCATCGTTCATATGGCGGCTTATAAATACAACCGCCTGCACCTGCATTTAACCGACGACCAGGGTTGGCGCTTAGAAATTAAGGCCCTGCCCAAATTAACAGAGATTGGAGCTTTCAGAGGAGAACGTACCGGCAGATGGGGTGAATTCGGCAAGCAGGATCCTAAAGAGCCCAAAACTTATGGGGGTTATTATACCCAGGAAGATATTAAGGAACTGTTGGCTTATGCAGCAGAACGTCATATCTCCATACTACCGGAGATTGATATACCCGGACATAGCATGGCGATCCTGGCCGCCTATCCGGATCTAAGTTGTACCCCAGGTACCGAATACCAGGTAAATGGCGGCGATCGGTTTATGCACTGGCCCGGTGGTGGCAAGTTTTACAGTGATATTGACAATAATCTTTGTCCGGCAAAGGAAAGAGTTTATGCCCTCCTGGATACCATCTTCACAGAAGTAGCAGCCCTCTTCCCGATGGAATATATCCATATGGGTGGTGATGAAGCCTACAAGGGCTGGTGGGAGAAATCGCCGGCAATAAAAGCCCTCATGCAGCGCGAAAAACTGAAAGACATGCACGAAGTGCAGAGTTATTTTGTGAAGCGCGTGGGCAAGATCATCGCCTCCAAGGGCAAGAAGATGATGGGCTGGGATGAGATTATGGAAGGTGGACTCGCTCCTGGTGCAGCAGTGATGAGCTGGCAGGGTGAGAAAGGTGGTATTGCTGCATCTAAAATGAAACATCCGGTGGTGATGTCTCCGAATACCTATACTTATGTGGATTTGTACCAGGGTGATCCTTTGTCGGAGCCTCCTACTTATGGTATGGTTCGACTGAAAAAAACCTATGAATTTAATCCGGTTCCGGTGGGCGCTGATCCGGCTTATGTATTAGGCGGACAAGCCAATCTCTGGAGTGAACGTTTGCATACGGTTCGGCATGCTGAGTACATGTTATGGCCAAGAGCTTTTGCGGTGGCGGAATCAGTTTGGAGTCCGCAGCAGAAAAAAGACTGGAATAGTTTTGTGAACAGAATTGAACAACATTTTGATCGCTTTGATCAGGCAGGCATCAACTATTCCACCAGCATGTATGACCCCATAGTTTCGGTGCGCTTGAAGGATACGGCAGTGGAAGTAAGTATGCAAACAGAAGTACCGAATCTCAACATCCATTATAGTTTTGATGAGTTTCCGCCGGATAATTTTTATCCGGAATACAAGAGTCCGATTGTTTTTCCTGCTGGTGCCAGCACCTTGCGCGTTCAAACTTATCGCAATGGAAAACCGATTGGCAAGTTGATGATCTTACCACTGGCGGAATTGAGAAAACGCATTCGCAAATAATCAGTCTTCGAACTGAAATTTGACGAGTCGCCAGAATTGGTCGAGTGCAATCAGTCTTGCTTTGAAAAAGCTGATCAGCTCCGGCCAGTCGGCTTTGTTCAGGACAGAAGCGCGTTCAAGAGCTACATAAACGCGACTGATTTCCTGTCCCGTTTGGTTGTAAGTAGCAGGTTCCCATATCCAGTCAGCAAAGCCCGTGGTTTCGTTTAAAATGCCTTTTAATTGCTGTAATTGTTCAAACACCTGTAAGCGCAGTGCTGGATCGGGATCTGTTAAAACAAATCCAATACTGGCACCCCGATTTGGGGTATCCATGCGGATCAGTATATGTTTGACCCCGGTCTTGTAATTGATCCAGTTCTGCGGCTCCTCGTCAGCCGATAAAATGGGGGCCATATATGTCCCGAATGCCGTGTAAAAAGCCTGTCGCAGTGCCGATGCCTGCTGTTTTGAATACATCCTGCAAAAATAAATGCGGAAATGGGGAAAAAAAGCAGGAAATTAGCAGGGTGTTAGACATACTTAGCACGGGAATTGCTTACTGAAATCATATGCAGCAGATACAATTTGTGAAAAACATTCAATTCACCCGTTTGATCAAAGCGGAAGGACGCCTACGTGAGTTCAATTTCAGAAAAATGAGGGTGTTGCAGGAAACCTTGTTTTCCATTGATGTGGTAGATGATCGTGGCAACCGGATCATGTTTCGCATGCGTAAGGATGATCAACACTGGACCATCATACCGCAAACCCTTCCTCAATGGGTTACTGATCAGGAAAAACGAATGAGCGAGATGATTGAAGAGGAATTGGCAGCCTAATCCCTTCCATAATTAGCAGAACTGTAATAACTTTCCGGTCAGGAATCAATCTAAATCAAAGCAATGGCCGGAATACTGGACCTGGTAGGGAATACCCCACTAGTTGAGCTCAAGCAGGTAATTGTCAATCCCAATGTAACCATCCTCGCCAAACTCGAAGGCAATAATCCGGGTGGCAGTGTAAAAGATAGAGTTGCCTATGGAATGATTAAGGGCGCATTGGATCGGGGCGAAATCAAACCCGGCATTAAATTAATTGAAGCAACCAGTGGCAATACCGGCATAGCACTGGCCATGATTGCCAGTTTATTCAATGTAGAAATAGAACTCGTCATGCCTGAAGATGCGACTCGCGAACGCGTACTCGGCATGGAAGCCTTTGGTGCCAAAGTGATTCTCACGCCCAAAGAAAAATCCATGGAAGGCGCGATTGATTATGCCAATGCGCGGGTTGCAGAAGGCGGTTATCTCATGCTGAATCAATTCGCCAATCCGGATAATTACAACATGCATTACCGCACTACCGGTCCGGAGATCTGGAGAGACACCAATGGCACGGTTACGCATTTTGTTTCTGCGATGGGTACTACTGGTACCATCATGGGGGTATCAAGATATTTAAAAGAACAAAATCCTGCTGTACAGATAGTTGGTTGTCAGCCGACGGATGGTTCCCGCATTCCTGGCATCCGCAAATGGCCGGAAGCTTATCTGCCTAAAATATTTGATCGCAGCAGAGTGGATCGCATCATAGAACTCGCAGAGTCAGATGCCAGAAAGATGGCCATCCGGTTGGCAAGAGAGGAAGCCATCTTCAGTGGTATGAGCAGTGGTGGTGCTGTACATGCCGCGATTGAATTATCCAAAGAGTTAAGCTCCGGAGTAATAGTTTGTATCATCTGTGATCGCGGTGATCGATATCTCTCATCTGATCTCTTTGAAAAGAAATGATTCGATTTAAAGTAGAAAATCATAAAAGCCAAATTGATGGCACCGGTTGTTTTGCTGCGCAACGCATTCCTGCCAGAAAAAAAATCGGTCAGTTGGGTGGTGAAATTGTTTCGGTTCGCGTAGCCCGGCAACGCATCAAACAACAAAAGAAGGTGGCGATGGTGGAATTTGGCGATGGCTTTGCACTGGATGCTTCTGTCAATGCCAATGCGTTGCGGTATTTAAATCATTCCTGCGCACCCAATACCTACATGCGCTGCTGTTATCAGAAAGTAGAATTCTACAGTTTGCGGCCCATCAAAAAAGGAGAAGAACTCACCTGCAATTATGGTGAAACACATCACGAAGGCAAACGCCGTTGTACCTGTGGCGCACCCAACTGTGTAGGCAAGATTTGAAGAATTAACATATCCACAAGCTGTGCATAAGTAACTTTGTAAGGAACCTAGGTTAGGTTAAATTGTGTATCATAAACCTTTGTGCATTGACTGAAAAAATTATCAACCTCGAAAGATCGGAAGAGCGTC
>JAGKTB010000222.1:0-8001 GCA_018993145.1 Flavihumibacter sp. | reverse complement strand
TCCCGTGAGTCCGAATCCCCCCTTCTTATGCAAAGGCATTTCCGGATACCATGCGCCAAAATGATCATCGTGAAAATGTGTGATCAATGCATAATCCAATACCGGCTTTGACATAGGATGAAAACCCTGTATATACGAAGCAATCCACTCATATGGCTTTTTGCTGTCGTTTGGCACTATCACACTGTTCCTGGGTGTGAAAACCCGACCGTCGTGAATATCCATCTCTCCCGCATCCAGCAACATCGTGGTGCCATCCGGTAATACATAAAATGCGGCGCTCCCTCTCCCTGTATTAACATGATGCATATCCAGGTAACCTTCTTTCCAGGCAGGTAACTCAGCACCAGGTTGGGCAATCTGCGCCACCAAACCTTGCTTACAACACAACAAGGCTAATAACAAGCAATAAAACAACCGCATATAAGTAGTATTAAAGTTCAACGATCCTGCCCGTCCGCACCGATTCGTCACACGCAAATGCAATGCGCAAACTATTCACTGCGTCTTCCATATGATCAGTCAAATCAAGTCCTTCCTGTATCGCTTTTAAGAAATAAGCCTGCTCGCGATTGCATAATTCCTGGTGATCCGGTTCATCTTCCAGGTCCACCCATTTATCTTCTTTCGCAAAGCGGCCATCTGCGGTCAAATCTGCTGAATGTATACGGATGGATTCGGTTTTGGTATGCGAGGATACATCATCCGACTGACCTTCCGCACTGGCTTTTTTCGCCACAATTGATACGGATCCTTTGGGACCGATAACATCTTTTACAAAAAAAGCAGTCTCACTGATCATCGGGCCCCACCCTGCTTCATACCAGCCAACCGATCCATCTTCAAAACGGATTTGCAATTGACCGTAATTGTAATTGCTTTCCGGAATATCATTTGTCAAACGGGCACCTATAGCCGAAACCTGTACAGGTTTGGACCGGGTCATCTGGCACATCACATCTATGTAATGAACACCGCAGTCCACAATTGGACTCAGGCTTTTCATCAGGTTGCGGTGTACCTGCCACATCAGTCCATGACTTTGCTGGTTGAGGTTCATGCGCATTACCAATGGTTTACCTAATTGCTGTGCCTGTTCAATAAAATAGATCCAGCTGGGATGATGACGTAATATGTAACCCACTACGAGTTTTTTATTCAACTCTTTGGCCTTCGTTACTACTCGCTCCGCTCCGGCCACCGTATCCGCAACCGGTTTTTCCAGAAAAACATGTGCCCCGGCTTCCATTGCCTGTATAGCATATTCTTCATGCGTATCAGGATAGGTTGAGATACAGACGGCATCGGGTTTGGTTGCTGCCAGCGCCTCAGTATAGGAATCAAAAAGCGCATACTCCCCCCCGAGTTTTTCATTCAGGCGTTTTTTACTGTCGCCCCGCGATACAATACCTGCTATCTCAAAACCATCCAGTAACTGGTACGCTAATGCATGGGATGCTCCCATGTTACCGCAACCCACTACCAATACCCTAACTGTTTTCCGTTCCATATTACAAATTCATTTTTTTCAATTCTTCAACCGCATAATTGGCAGCTCTTGCCGTCAATGCCATAAATGTGAGTGATGGATTCTGCGTACCGGTGGATGTCATGCAGGCTCCATCTGTTACAAACACATTTTTACAGGCATGCAGCTGATTCCATTTATTCAGCAGGGAGGTTTTTGGATCATGCCCCATTCTTACGCCTCCCATCTCGTGGATATCCAATCCCGGTGCCTGTTTGGTATCTGTTTTAGTAATCGATTTCACTCCTGCTTTTTCCAGCATTTCCTGCCCCTGTTCAAAAAAATCATTCAGGATCTTCAGATCATTCTCATCATAATCTACGTTTATGGATAGCTGTGGGATACCCCAGGCATCTAAGTTATTTTTATCAAGTCTAACGCGATTGGATTCCTTTGGTATCGTTTCTCCCTGCATCATCATAAACACGCTCCACCCGCCAGGATCCGTGAGTGATTCTTTTAATGCTGCACCTATTTCTTCTCCCCCTCTACCCCAACTCGGACGATAGGCACTATAGAAAGTCATATATCCACGCTGGAAATCCATCTCCTGCTTGCGAACATTCCGGAAATTCGGCATCATTACTGCACAGGGTCTTCTGCCTTTATAATACGTATCTTCATAGCCTTCCACCCTTCCATTCAGAATGCCCCGGTAATTGTGAAATGCCACATGGGTTCCGAGTAATCCATTATCATTTCCCAATCCGTTAGGGAAACGGGAGGAGATAGAATTCAGAAGGATCAGGTTCGTATTCATGGTTGCCGCATTCACAAAAATGATCTTCGCCTCAAACTCATGCTGCTCTTTGGTAATGCTGTCAATAACCAGCACACCCCTGGCTTTTTGTGATTTATCATCATACAAAATGGAATGTACTACCGAATTGGGGCGCAGTTCCAGATTACCTGTTTTGGCTGCCCAGGGAATCGTTGAAGAATTTGAACTGAAATATCCGCCAAAAGGACAACCTCGTTCACACAAACTCCGGGCCTGGCATTTGCCCCTGCCCTGTTCCAGGTGAATCGGTTGTGGCTCGGTCAGGTGCGCACAACGACCAATAACCGGAAACCGGTCGGTATAACTGGAACGTATAGCCGAAGCGATGTCTTTCTCCACGCAGTTCATTTCCCAGGGCGGCAGAAATTCACCATCCGGCAGGGTTTCCAATCCATCTTTATTTCCGCTGATACCGGCAAATCGTTCAACATGACTGTACCAGGGAGCAATATCCTCATAGCGGATCGGCCAGTCGGTGGCAAAACCATCTCTTGCCGGCCCCTCAAAATCGAATTTGCTCCAGCGCTGAGTTTGCCGGGCCCATAACAGCGATTTTCCACCAACCTGGTATCCACGGATCCAGTCAAATGGTTTTTCCTGTGTGTAGGGATGCTCCTTATCCTTCACGAAAAAATGTTCGGAGCTTTCACTCAGCGCATAACACCTGCTTGCGATGGGGTTTTCCTTTAAGAAATCCAGGGGTATTTTATTCCGGTGCGGAAACTCCCAGGGATGCATAGTTGCAGTAGGGTAATCCTTCAGATGCTTCACATCCCGCCCTCTTTCCAGCAGCAACACCTTTAATCCCTTTTCACAAAGTTCCTTTGCGGCCCAGCCACCACTGATGCCCGAACCTATAACAATTGCGTCGTATTTACCTGCCATGTGTTAAATATACGAACGGTCCGATTAATCAGCAGGATACAATAAATTGCCTCAAATTGGTACAGTATGCCTACGAATATCAAATGCCCGAATTGTGCGCATGAATTCCCGCTGGAAGAAGCGTTGAACGATGAACTGAAGGAAGCTATCGAAAAAGAAAAGCAGGAACTCCGGGAAAAAATGCTGGAATACCGAAAGCAGAAAGAGGAAGAACTCCGTAAAAAAGACGAAGCTTTTGAGCAGTTCCGCCGTCAGCAGGAAATGGCTTACCGCCAGCAACTCGACCAGGAATTGAAAAAGCAGAACCAGCAGTTGGAGGCCAGTATCCGACAGCAACTCCACTCCGATTACGAAAACCAGCTCATCCTGCTTAAAGATGCCAATCGCGATAATGAGGAAAAACTGAAGGCAGCTCGCCAGAAAGAGTTGGACTTCCTGCGCAAAGAGCAGGAATTGAAAACCAGGGAAGAAGAGTTGGAGATCAGCCTCCAGCGAAGGTTACAGGAAGAAAGAGGCCGGCTCTCGGAAGAACTCCGCAAAATTGAGGAACAGAAAATTGCTGCAAAAGAATCCGAATTCAATCTGCGTGTAAAGGAACTTGAAAAACAGCTGGAAGACCAGAAAAAACTGGCTGAAGAAATGAAACGCAAAGCCGAACAGGGCAGCATGCAGTTGCAGGGTGAAGTCCAGGAACTGGCCCTGGAGGAAATGCTGAAAAGCAGTTTCCCTTTCGACCTGATTACTGAAGTGGGTAAAGGTGTTCGGGGGGCGGATTGCATCCAGACGGTACGCAATCAATTTGGTCAGGAATGTGGGAAGATCATTTATGAAAGTAAGCGAACAAAAGGGTTCACCCGCGAATGGATAGAAAAACTTAAAGCTGATATGCGGAGCCAGGGAGCGGATCTCGCTATCCTGGTAACGCAGACAATGCCAGACGACATGGATCAGTTCGGTGAAAAAAATGGAATCTGGATCTGCTCCTTCACAGAAGTCAAACCCCTGGCCCAGGTTTTACGCGAAAGCCTGATCAAAGTATTCAACGCCGTGCGCAGCCAGGAAAACAAGGGAGATAAGATGCATATGCTCTATGATTACCTCACGAGCAACGAATTCTCGGAGCAATGGAAGGCGATCCGCGAAGGTTTCATGAGCATGAAACTCTCCATACAGAAAGAAAGGGATGCTATGGAAAAACTCTGGAAAGCCCGGGAAAAACAACTTGAAAAAGTATTGCTGAACGCTGCCCATATACGCGGCAGTATCGAAGGAATTGCAGGCTCCGAAAATATCAGCCTGCAACTCCTTGATGAGGAAGATGACCCCACCGGACTGCTTGAGTAAGCCTTCCGCCCTGGCGGAAAGAATGTTATTTTGCGTTCTTTTTAACGTAAGCACCCAATGCTTTTCCAGCATCTGCATACGCTTCGCCGATGCGCAGACCGGTATCAAAATCAAAACCGCCAAAGGTACGACCCAGTGCCTTGTCCACCTTGATTCTGGCTACTTCCTTGCTGCGGTTGGCTGTTTCAACGATGGTAACCTCCAGGTAAATATTAGCGTTACCACGGGTGATTCCAATGTTATAACCAGGTTCAGTTGAAACCGTTTTTACGATCATGGTATATTTGGCAGCAGGTGCACTTCCTGAAGCAATCCCACTTTCTCTGCCAAACAACTCATTAAACTTTGGATGAAAGCGACTCTCCCGATCTGCTACCCAGGACTTGGCCCAATTATCTCCCCGGCCCGATTCTTTTTTATTGTATTCCTCCGTCTTTTTGGCTACATACTCGGCTTCTGTCTTGAATTTACCTACCGACATGCCATCGTACACAAACTCGGTATTAATCTCTTTTTCGCCGGCCAGTGCCGAAATATCTCCGGATTCCAGTTTAATCCGCTGCGCAGACGCCGTGAGGGAACTGATGGTAATAGCAATCACTAAACTTAAACTGATAAAATTTTTCATGTAGAAGGGTTTATATGAAGTTATGCTATCTGAGCGCTTCCGATACCATTCCGTTGTATCCCTTCTCAAAAAATTTTAAGCGTAACCAGACATCTGGTATACACCATAAAAAATCAGGTCACCAGGTAAGCCATCACCAGGGGTTCAAAAATTTTAGCTTCCAACTGCACTTCCAGTTGCTGACCCAGGTTAAAACGAAAAGGAATCTCCATCCACTGATTGGATTTATATTTTAAGGGTCCGCTGAGCTGCATGTGCGTTTTGAAATCCAGTCCGCCTAATCCATACCACTTGTATACCGCCTCTTTTGCACTCCAGATCACGGTTGTCATCTCCAACTGCAATTGATCAAATAATTCCCATTGAGCCAGGTACGCTTTCTCCTCTTCCGATAAGAATTTGGGCGATATCCGCTCAATCCGCGGCGTTACCAGCTCAATATCAATCCCCACCCGGTTCGTACTGCTGGCAATCGCCGCTGCATAATTTCCGCAATGAGAGATCGAAAAATGATATTTTTCCCCCGGCAGGTAGGGTTTCCGGGTGTCGGCTACCAGGATCTCTTCCAACGGGAAATCTTCAAACAATACAGGTAATAAATATCTGCCCGCAAGGTGCTGCAACCGCTTGTAGGGATGGGTGACATCCTGGTGCAGGGAAACACTGGACAGGAAGAATTCCTCCGGCTCCTCAATGCGCCAAATCGCGAGTCGCGTTGTTTGGTTGATATTATGTTGATAAAATAAGGCCAAGGTTGAAATTAAGAACCTAACATTGCAGCGGCACTTAAACAGTACCCCGCAACAAATATAAATTAAGCCAAGCACATGATTTTGTCGGATACGCGCATATTGGAAGAAATCGAAAAAGGCACCATCAAAATTGAGCCCTATAACCGCGAATGCCTCGGAAGCAATTCTTACGATGTTCACCTGGGCAAATGGCTCGCTACCTACAAGGAGCATATCCTGGATGCCAAAAAGCATAACCAAATTGAATACTTTGAGATTCCTGATGAAGGATTTGTGTTATACCCTCATATTTTTTACCTCGGTGTAACGGAGGAGTATACCGAAACCCATGCACATGTCCCCTTCCTCGAAGGGAAATCCTCTACAGGTCGCCTTGGGATTGATATCCATGCTACAGCAGGCAAGGGCGATGTTGGTTTCTGCGGCAACTGGACCCTCGAAATTTCTGTAAAACAACCAGTGAAAGTGTACAAGGGTATGCCGATCGGACAGTTGATCTATTTCCCGGTAGAAGGACCTATTGAAGTTGCCTACAACCAGAAAAAAAATGCGAAATACAGTGGTCAGCCAGATAAGCCCATCGAGAGTATGATGTGGAAGAATAAATTCTGAGTTCAGAGTCGCTCCCATCCATTTTTTCTGCCATAGGCGATCACCAGTGCCACCACCTGGTTATAACTCAATAATCCGGATGGCTGTTGGTTGGCACGTAAATACTGTGCATACAGGGTTCTTACCAAAGGCTCCAGTAATCCAACATGCTCCTGGTTGAATTTTCGCAAAGCGATAATATCTTCTTTAACGCCGGCAGGCAATTGGTTCATGCGCAGCTGTGCTAGTGCTGAATCCCGTAGGTTCAAATCGCGAATAGCATATAGGTAGAGGTCAAAATAAGCGGAATAGCGGAAAGCCGGACTTTCACTTTTACTCGCCGTCAGAAAGCCGGCCATATTGGCTTCGTTTTCCCTCGCATATCCAAGCTGGTGGCCGATTTCATGACAGGTGGTAAAAGGTTGAACAAATACCGGAACGGTAGTATTCACCTGCGCCTCTCCGGTAAACGGATTATAATACCCCGTAAATCCCAGGTAATTACCCAGGTAACTGTATAGGGAGGGCTTAACGCTTTGGCCACCGTATTTTAAAAAGAGAGCCCGCGTACCCGGTTGCTGATAGGCACTGAAAGCACTTGTAAAAAGGGTTCTTTTATGCCGGAGGGGTTGCCGTTCAGGAAGCGATATCGTACGGTTGGCTTCCATCCGGCTGGATAAAACCTGCACCAGGCTATCAAGTTCAGCAGTTGAATATTGTCCTGGCCGGATACTCGCCTGTCGGGCAATGCCAACCCTGTTGTAATTCAATCCCCATAACAGATTGAACAGAATATAGATCCACAACCAGACACGCATTACTTTCACACCTACCCGAAGCAACCAATTAAGATCGATGCGTTTTTGCATCAACGCCCGGAAAAATTTCACCAGCGCATATACCAGTCCGATAGTTGCTATCGCGTAGAGCAGGTCGCCGAAACTGAGTGGCATCCATCCAAACAAAAATCGCTGTACCCGGGAGATCACCGGGTAAACCCCGGTTGAATAATATTTTTCCACCAAATCAGGAAAAATTGACACCACCTTAATGAATAAAGCTGTGCCTGCCAGAAGGTATAAACCCGTATACCGGTATCTTTGCCCCGTTCTTTCCTGCATGTTGTTACAACTATTCGCAATAATAGAATGTTCAATGCAAAAAGAAAATTCAAAAATGCCTGCCATGAATATCGAAAAGAACCGGAATGAAGACGCGATGAAGCTCTTGCTCAGTGATCTGAAGAAACGCCGCGAAAAAATCTTAGTCGGCGGCGGCAAAAAATCCATTGAGAAACAACACGAAAAAAATAAGTGGACCCCAAGGGAACGGATCGATTACCTCATTGATGCCGGAACAGAATTTCTGGAAATCGGAAGTTTTGCCGGATATGGCATGTACGAGGAGCAGGGTGGGTGTCCTGCAGGTGGAACAGTTGCCGGCATCGGTTACGTAAGCGGCAGACAATGTGTGATTCTGGCAAACGACCAGA
>JAGKTB010000221.1:0-5212 GCA_018993145.1 Flavihumibacter sp. | reverse complement strand
ATGTATATGAAACCGTATTCCTGGTCAAGGAGTCTGAATCAGAAATGCTAAGAAATGCTACATTGGAAAGAGCCCGGTCAGAAGCTGAACTGCAGGCCCTCAAGAACCAGATCGATCCGCATTTCATGTTTAATTCACTCAACACATTGAGTCACCTCATCAGCTCGGATCCCCGCAAAGCCCAGGTTTTTAATGACACCCTGGCGGATGTATACCGATATATCTTACAAAACAAGTCGCGCGACCTTGTTTTATTACAGGAAGAACTGGATTTTATGGATAACTATATCGCATTGCTGAAAATCCGGTTCGGCGATTGTATCCTGGTTAATATAAACATACCCGCATCAAGTATTGATCAATTTGTATTGCCGCCTATTTCACTTCAGATCCTGATTGAGAATGCGATCAAACACAATGAGTTTTCCAAGTCACAACCGCTGCTGATTGAAATTCAGGAATCAGGTGGTGAATTGCACATTACCAATGAAGTACGCGAAAAAAAAGTTCGGCAATCCAATGGTATTGGATTGAATAACCTGCTTGAAAGGTTCAGGCTGATTACCTCCAGACCGGTTTCAATTGAAAAAAACAATACTCATTTTTCTGTCCGCTTACCCTTGCTAACCCTTCGATGATATGAAAATTTTACTGATTGAAGATGAAACGCCTGCGGCAGAACGACTGATCGAAGCACTGGCAGAAATTAGATCAGACCTTCAGCCAATCGCCTTACTGGCAACAGTAAAGGAGTCCATTCAATGGCTGAAAACACATGAGCAGCCGGACCTTATTTTTATGGACATTGAGTTGACAGACGGCCAATCCTTCCAGATTTTTGATGAGATCCGGCTTGATTGTCCGGTAATTTTCTGTACCGCCTACGACGAATATTGGCAGAAAGCATTTGAGTATAACAGTATTGACTACCTGCTGAAACCGGTTTCAAAGGAAAAGCTGGCTGCTTCAATTCAGAAATACGAGCAATTAAAATTGCATTTTTCCCATTCGCTGGAGCAACTACGGCGGTATCATAAAAACCCTGAGGGTTATAAAAAAAGGTGGTTGATTAAACGAGGTGCAGATTATATCACACTGAAAACCGAAGAAATAGCATTTTTTTATGCTGCCCATAAAATGATTTGCCTGGTGGATACAGGCGGTCAGCGTTATTTGCTGGACAAATCCCTGTCTGATATTGAGAAAGAATTGAATCCCGCCCAGTTTTTCCGACTGAACCGGCAATATCTTGCCCATATAAATGCCATAAAAAAGCTGAAAACAGTGGGTAAAGGAAAATTGCAGGTTGAATTATTTCCTCAGGCACCGGAGGAAATCATCATCAGTGCCGATCAGACAGCCGCGTTTAAGGACTGGCTGGATGCCTGAGCCTTCACCGGTCGGGTGGCAAAATTGTTTTATCTTGCATCTCCCTTACAATTTTGAAGATATGGAATACAACAGAATCATTGCCGTAACCGGATTACCCGGATTGTTTGAATTAGTAGCCAGTAAAACGGACGGAGCGATTGTACGTTCCCTGGAGGATCAATCCACCAAGTTCGTGTCTTCCCGCAAGCATAACTTCTCTCACCTGGAGAGTATAGAGATTTATACAAAACGAGACAATGTCAACCTGGTTGAAATATTCAAATCCATGAAATCCAGCGGAACAAAGCTTCCGGACGTAAAAGACGGTAATGGATTGAAGGCCTATTTTGAAACTACCTATCCCGATATGGATTTCGAAAGGGTTTACGCCAGCGATATGAAGAAAATGGTGAAATGGTTTGAGATCATCGACAGAAACAACATAGAGTTCAAACTGTCAGAAGCCACAGCTCCGGAAGAAGAAGAAACGGTAGTAGAAGAAGAGGCTCCGGCAAAAGCCAAAAAAGCAGTAAAGAAAGAAGCTGCTGCTACAGAGGAGGATACAGCGACTGAAAAACCAAAGGCTAAGAAAAAAGCAGCGCCTAAAAAAGCAGCCGAAGAGGCAGCTGATTCCGAAGCAACTGAGGAAAAGCCTAAGAAAACTGCCCGCAAGAAAAAATCAGAAGAATAATTCATTGAGTATGTCGATCGCCAATATTCAGAAAACTCCCAGACATTTTCTGCCGGCTGACTTTACGGTTACCAGCTGGGAAACGCTGGAGCCTTATTTTAAAGATCTGCTTGACCGGCCTCTTCTTTCATTGGATGAACTGGAAAAATGGCTGGCAGACAGCAGTGAGCTGGAAGCCGCGGTTAGTGAAGACGCCTGCTGGAGACAGATCCGGATGACCTGTGATACGGAAAATAAGGAGCTGGAAGAGGCTTTCACTTTTTTTGTGATGGAGATTCAGCCGAAAATTCAGCCCTATGCCGATCAGCTGAACCGAAAGCTGATCAGTAATGAATATACTAAAGCACTCGATCAGAAAGAGTATTTTACTTACCTGCGTTCAGTTAAGAAATCAATTGATCTTTACCGGGAAGAAAATATTCCGCTACAGGCTGATTTGTCGGTGATGGCCCAACAATATGGAGTCATTTCCGGTAAGATGAGCGTTACAGTTGATGGCAAGGAATATACCCTGCAGCAAGCATCTAAATTTCTGGAGCATCCCGACAGAACCAAGCGGGAAGCGGTTTACAGGAGTATCCAGGAACGCCGTTACCAGGATCGCAACCAGTTAAATGAATTGTTCACGGGTTTGGTTCAGAAACGTCACCAGGTAGCAATTAATGCCGGGTTCGCTAATTACCGCGACTATAAATTCGTGGAAATGGGCCGCTTTGATTATACCAAAGAGGATTGTTTCGCTTTCCACGATGCTGTAAAACAGCATGTAGTTCCGCTCGTTGCTGGAATTTACAATAAGAAAAAGGAAAAACTGGGATTGGATACCCTTCGCCCCTGGGATACCGAAGCTGAACCGGCTGGCATTGAACCACTGCATCCTTTCAAAACAGGCGAAGAGTTGCTGGAAAAAACCATCAGTTGTTTTCACCAGCTTCGTCCCTTATTTGCTGAATGCCTGATTACCATGAAAAAGATGGGGCATTTGGACCTCGAAAGCAGGAAAGGAAAAGCTCCAGGTGGGTATAATTGTCCACTTGCAGAAAGTGGTGCGCCCTTTATATTTATGAATGCAGCCGGACAAATGCATGATGTAACCACCATGGTGCATGAAGGCGGACATGCGATTCATAGCTTCCTTGCCCACCCACTGCGGCTTTCATCATTTAAGGAATACCCGATGGAAATTGCCGAAGTGGCAAGTATGAGTATGGAATTGTTCAGTATGGACTACTGGCATAGTTTTTTTAACGATGAAAACGAACTAAAACGAGCAAAAGAGCACCAGCTGGAAAGAGTAATTACGATTTTTCCCTGGATTGCTATCATCGATAAGTTCCAGCATTGGGTTTATGAAAACCCGCAACACAGTGTGGAAGAGCGTGCTGCAAAATGGATGGAGATAAATGATGAGTTTTCAACTGGTGTACTGGATCTAAGCGGGTTGGAGGAATTCAGGAAATATGGTTGGCAACGCCAGCTTCATTTATTCGAAGTTCCTTTCTACTATATTGAATATGGAATTGCGCAGCTTGGAGCGATTGGCATGTGGATGCAGTTTAAGGAGAACAAGGAAGAAGCTCTTGACAATTATAGCCGGGCTCTTGCCCTGGGAGGAACCCGTACATTGCCTGAATTGTACCAGGCCGCCGGCATACCGTTTGACCTGGGACCCACCCGTGTTAAAACATTGATGGACTTTGTAGCTTCGGAGATGTTAAAACTTTAAACAGTCCCAAAAAATACCCACATTAGGGTATGGGTAAAATTTGAAAAGAATGATTTATAACAATATATTTGTACAAGAAAACACTTAGAAAGAAATAACGAATCCGAACAGATTCTTAAAATAGCTACTAATCAGAGCCTTAACCAAAAGTCCCGGTGTGTCTACATCGGGGCTTTATTTTTGAACTAATCCTGATTGCAGTCTTTGCATCTTCCATTTACCACAACCTGAATCTCACTAAACTTAAATCCTTTGGGTAATCGTATAGCCGGTACCGTTACATCATCCAGGCACATGGTAGTTCCACAAGTATCGCATACGAAGTGAACATGGTTATCGTGGTGATGTCCTTCTCCACAATCATCTTTGCACAATGCATACAACACACTATTGTCTGATGTCGGAATAGAATGAATAATACCCTTATTCAGAAATACCTGCAGTGTCCGGTAAACCGTAACACGATCAAACTTCTCACCGGTTCTGCGTTCGATATCTCCATGAGCAAGAGCGCCCTGTTGTTCCAGGAACAATTCGAGAATCTTAACCCGACTACCGGTGATGCTCAACTGATTTTTTTTCAAAATATCCTGTACGGCTTCCTGCATAGTGTACGTAATTAGAAAGTTGTCTTTGGTAAGCGAGAGGCGTCCGTTTGAGTCTCCTCCAATAAAACAGGTATGTCCTTGATCATCTGATCCACTTCCTCTTTTTTCAGACCATCATAAATGCGACGCACTCTGCCTGCACGGTCTACCAATGCGAAAAACTGAGTATGGATGAACTGGTCCTCGATATATTCATTGTTGTTTTTTGGATCATCAAGTAAATAACTTACCCGTGCTGCCAGGTATAAACTGTCTTTCGGGCCGGTCAGGAAAAACCAGTTAGCATTGTTGACACCCATAGAGTCTGCATACACCCGCATCCTTGCTACTGTATCAGTTGCAGGATCCACGGAATGCGATAAGATCATGAAATCAGGGTTGTTCTTATACGTCTCGAATACTTTTTTCATGTTGTTATTCATCTTCGGACAAATACCCGGGCAGGTTGTGAAAAAATATTCTGCTACATAAACCTTACCCTGTACCTTCTCCTGGTTGAAGGAATTTCCATACTGATCACTGAACCGGAAGGGTTGAACATAACTCAGTACCGGCATTTTAACCTCCCCGAATCCTGGCAGCAACTTACTCATGGCAAACACAAATCCTACAAAGAGCACGGCAAAAAACACCAGGAAAAAAATCGACTTCTTACTCATAACCACAAATTTACAAATTTCTTTACCCGACCGGTGCCATCCACCTTCGGCGGATAAACTTCATTCAATAACATTGATCGGGAGCTTTGGGAGTGAAGCAAGGTAAAAATTATTTTGCAACAAAGTTGCATCTGTTTACTTTTGCTGAGATCGGAAG
>JAGKTB010000220.1:0-3940 GCA_018993145.1 Flavihumibacter sp. | reverse complement strand
GCTCTTCCGATCTCAGCAGCGCCAGTGGATCCTGAATGCAGCACGCAACCAGGGTTTACATCCCACCACAGAAGGCGGATTGAATTTTAAACTGAATATGACCAACCTGATTGATGGCTATCCTGGTCATGAACATTCCCTCCCGATTTATCCTTTATACAAGGACGTTACTTCTACGATTGCAAAAGCCCAGATGGCGGTGACACCCACCCTGTTGGTTGCTTATGGTGGTCCCTGGGCGGAAAACTATTATTTCCAGACAGAGAATCCTTATCACAATAAAAAGATGCAGCATTTCATGCCATATGAAGAACTCGCATCCAAAACCAGGCGTGTGCAGGGCTGGTTCCTTCCGGAAGAACATGTATTTAAGAAACATGCGGAGAGTATGAAAGCCATGGTGGAGCAAGGTGCGCTGGCAGGCATTGGTAGTCATGGGGAGTTCCAGGGACTGGGCTACCACTGGGAACTCTGGTCAATGCAAAGTGGCGGAATGAGCAATCACAATGCGCTGAAGACCGCAACCATCCTGGGTGCCAAAACCCTGGGCCTGGATGCCAACCTGGGCAGTATTGAGCCTGGAAAAATTGCGGACCTGGTGATACTCGACGCCAATCCTCTTGAAAATATCCGGCATTCTGACTCCGTACGTTGGGTGATGAAAAATGGCCGGCTCTATGAGGGTGATACCGCGAATGAAATTCATCCCCGCGCCAAAGCGCTCAACCGGGATGAGTTTTCCTACCCCAAACCAGTGAACTGATCTTCAACTTCACCGGTCGGAGCTTGTCCCCCTTGGCGGATGGCATCCGCCAAATGCGGATGAGATAAGAAAAAGGCTGTGCCCAAACCAGGGTACAGCCTTTTTTATACAACCATTCAACCAAAAAATAAACCGTTCATCGAATGGGATAAAAAATCTTTATAGGTCCAGAAATTTACAAAACCCTTACCCAGCCTGCATTTCGCTTTAAACAAGGTAGAACCTTATCAAAATTACCTTCCTTAATCCGGTACTTTATTTTGCATAGTACTGAAACTTTCTATAGATTTGTGTTGTCAAAGGTATAGAACAGGGCTGGTGGCCGATGGCGAACGAACCTTATCCTAACAATTTTAAACCTTATCCCCTCGCCTTTCTGCCACCAGCCCCCTAAACAAAAAATGCCATGAACATAGAAAACACTCAAAGCCAAATGCGGAAAGGGATACTGGAGTTCTGTATCCTGTCCATCATCCGCCGCGGCGAAGCCTATCCAAGTGATATTGTGGATGAGATGCGGGCAGCCAACCTTCAAATTTTGGAAGGCACGCTCTATCCATTGCTGACCCGCCTTAAAAATGCAGACATGCTCACCTACCGTTGGGTAGAAAGCAATTCCGGTCCTCCCCGGAAATATTTCTCCCTAACTGAAAAAGGGGAGGCCTTCTACCAGGAACTGGAAGCGACCTGGAAAGAACTGGCAAACGGAGTGAAAGCACTCACCAGCAAGTCCGAATCGCTACCAAATATTCCTGAGAATCCAACAACCAACTAATACTTCAACCTGCTAATACTTATCAATTATGAAAAAGGTCATCAATATAAACTTCCACGGTCGGGTGATTCCTATAGAGGAAACCGCTTTCGATCTGTTGAAGCAATATACCGAGAGCCTGCGTCGCTACTTCGCTAATGAAGAGGGGCGTGACGAGATCATCAATGATATCGAAGGCCGGATCGCCGAATTGTTTTCTGACCGCCTGAAAAAAGGTGCCGTGTGCATTACCGATGAGGATGTTAACTCCATCATCGCCGGTATGGGCCGCCCGGAAGAACTGGAAGCTGCTGAAGCAGATGCTTTCACTGCTACCGGAATGGGCAGCAGCACCGGATCAGCTCCCAACCAATCAGCTGGTTACCAGGGTAGCAGTTCCTCTACCGGCACCGGTTCTACCTTTACCGGAAGTACTTATAACAGTGGTAACTTCAGAAGAGGAAACCTGTACCGCAATGCGGATGACAAAATCATCGGTGGTGTATGTAGTGGCCTGGCCAACTACCTGGGTATCGACCCGGTAATCATGCGGATCATCTTTGTCCTGCTCTTCGGTGCGCTCTTCTGGGTATATATCCTGCTGTGGATCATTGTACCCTCTCAATCACTCAGTTCCAATATCACCAAGCGCCTGTACCGGAACCCCGATGATAAAGTCATCGCCGGTGTAGCCGGAGGCCTGGCAGTCTATTTCAATATTGCTACCTGGATTCCCCGATTGATCTTTGCCCTCCCCCTCATACTGGGTATTGTGGGTAGCGGATTCAATGCCTTCTTCTGGGACTGGGATTTCATGATGGGTCCGCGGATCATCTCCGGCGGATTGGGATCTACCCTCTTTGTAGTGTACCTGGTTCTCTGGATCGCAGTGCCTTATGCCACCACCGCAGCTGAAAAGCTGGAAATGAAAGGTGAGCGTATTGACCTGAACTCCATCCGCGATACGGTTAAAGGTGATCTGGAGTCTTTTAAGACCCGTGCCCAGAACTGGGGAGCCGAAGTAAAACAAACCGCTCAGCAATTCAGTGCTCACGGAAAAACCTTCGCAGAAGAAGCAGCCCCAGTTGCCCGCAAAGCCGGATCCGGTTTGGGTAATGTGATCGGAATATTGTTCAAAGCTTTCTTCCTGTTCATTGCAGCCATCATTGCCATCTCCCTGTTTGCTGCCCTGCTTGGTATCCTGTTCAGTGGTATGGCGATCTTCCCCATCAAGGATTTCTTCCTGGAAGGTTTCTGGCAGAATAGTCTGGCCTGGTCCAGCCTGATTCTCTTCATGGGTGTACCTATCATCGCACTGATTACCTGGCTGGTACGCCGCATCATGGGAGTGAAAAGCACTAACAATTACCTGGGATACACTTTCGGTGGTTTGTGGGTAATCGGATTGTTCAGCTTTATTTTCCTGGCCGGATTGATGGCCCGCAATTTCAAAAACCGTGCTGGCGTGGAAGATACCGTTAGCATCAACCAGCCCATCAAAGACAAACTCTATGTGGAGGCCGTGGGTAATAATATCCGCTATTATGGCGACGACTTGTTTGGTATCGAATGGGATGAAGATGCTCCCTTCTATGGTATCAGCCGCGATAGCCTTATGCTGAAAACAGTTCGGGTGAATGTGGTGAAAAGCAACGATAGTAACTATCATGTATACACGATCCGCTTCAGTCGCAGTAACACCAATAACAAAGCCAGGGAATTGGCTGAGCATATAACTTTCCCGATCAAACAGCAGGACAGTGTGCTTCAGTTACCCAAAGGATTTGTGATCACTGCCGACGATAAATTCCGCAACCAGCAGGTACTGGTGGTAGTAGAAGTTCCTATCGGCAAAAAGGTTGAAATCGACCGTTCTGTGGAAGACTTCGACTGGTTCAATGTGAACGTAAATCGCAGAAGAGGATTTAATGTGAGCTGGGACAATAACTGGGATGATTCCTATTCCTGGGATAACAATGTCGAATACATCATGACCCGTGATGGACTGAAACGCACCAACGAGAGCACCGAAAAGGAAATCAAAGAAGGAAAATTCAAGATTGAAAGTGATGGTGTAATCATCGAGGGTGAAATAAAAGACAGTGGAACAAAAGATGGAGAGAAGAAATATGAATACAAAGGACCGGATAAAAACCAGCCTGAAAAAAAGGACACCATTAAAGTGAAAGCAGAAGCTACAGTAATGAACGAGGAGGATAATGATAACAGTTCGCGCCTTTTGCCCTCTGTGAAAGCATTGCCTTCCCTTCCAGCTACTGACCTTGATGCCAGTCCGCTGGTAATCCTGACCTCTCTGTTGCGATAACACCCTTGCTCTATATACCAACCCGGCCGCCGCATCGATGAGATGGAAGGCGGGGTTGAAGTTGGAACTCCCCGCCTTTTCCAGGCGGGGATTTTTT
>JAGKTB010000219.1:0-3988 GCA_018993145.1 Flavihumibacter sp. | reverse complement strand
TTTTGAGTCTGATCCACCTATTTTTGCTGCCTGATTATAAGCAAGCAGTCAAATTATAAAAATGGTAGATGCAATTTTAGGCCTCCAGTGGGGCGATGAAGGGAAGGGCAAAATCGTTGATTATTTCGCTCCTCAATACGATATCATCGCGCGCTTCCAGGGAGGCCCGAACGCCGGACATACACTCTATGTGGAGGGTAAAAAAGTAGTATTACACCAGATCCCTTCCGGTGTGTTTCATGAAAATACCATCAACCTGATCGGCAATGGTGTGGTGCTGGATCCCGTAACGCTGAAAAGAGAATGTGAAACGGTAAAAAGTTTTGGGGTGGATGTGCGTAAGAATATGTTTATCTCTCATCGCACCCACCTGATCCTGCCTACGCATCGCGCATTGGATAAGGCTTCTGAATTGCAAAAAGGAAACGATAAGATAGGCTCTACCTTGAAAGGTATTGGTCCTGCATATATGGATAAAACCGGTAGAAACGGTTTGCGTGTAGGAGATCTGCTCGATAAAAACTTTACCACTTCTTATATCCGGTTACGGCTGAAACACCAGCGTTTGCTGGATAATTTTAATTTCCAGGAAGATATCACTGCATGGGAGGAAGAATTCTTTGAAGCAATTGAATTCCTGCGCAGCCTGAATGTGGTGAATGGAGAATATTTCATCAATGAACAAATGGCAGCCGGTAAAAAAGTACTGGCAGAAGGCGCCCAGGGTAGTATGCTGGATATTGATTTCGGCACCTTCCCCTTTGTTACTTCTTCCAACACTACTACCTCCGGTGTATGTAATGGACTGGGTGTGGCCCCGCAGAAAATCCGTGAAGTGATGGGGGTAACAAAAGCCTATTGTACACGTGTAGGCAGCGGACCTTTCCCAACTGAACTGATGGATGAAACTGGCGAAGAGTTGCGCAAGCTGGGCAACGCATTTGGTGCAACTACCGGGCGTCCCCGCCGTTGTGGATGGATTGACCTGGTAGCCCTGAAATATGCCTGCATGATTCATGGTGTTACAAAAGTAATTATGACCAAGGCGGATGTTTTGGACCAATTTAAGGAACTCCAGGTGTGCACGGCTTATGAAATAGATGGTAAGGAAACGCCCTATATTCCTTTCCAGATGACCCGTCACCAGATCAAACCTGTGCTGAAGTCATTTGCAGGATGGAACCAGGATACCAGCCAGTTGAAAAATCCGGCGGATTTACCTGTATCCATGAAAGAATATGTCTCCTTCATCAATAAGTTTGTAGGTGCAGACGTTAGTCATATTTCTAACGGACCTGGTCGCGATCAGATTGTTACCTTATAAATCTGATGAGCGCTAAAAATTATTAGTTGAAAATTTGGCTATTTAACAAGAACGCTGAAAATTTACAATGTAATCCCTTTTGTGCTATGGCTGCTAAATCTGATAAGGAAAAAAAGACTACCCCGAAGGCTTCATCCAGTGATGAGCCGGTAAAGAAAACTTCTTCAAAATCCAAGAAAAAAATGGAAGACGAGGAGGATGAGCTGGAAGATGAGGAGGAAACTCCAAAAGCTTCCAAGAAAGCATCCAAATCGGCGAAATCCAAAAAAGACGAGGATGATGAGGAGGAGGAAGAAGATTCGGATGATCTGGAGGATGATGATTGGGAAAAAGTAGAAGAAGAGGACGATTGGGATCCTGATTTTGAGGAATTCGATCTGCCTAAATCAAAAACCAAAAAAAGTACCGGAACCAAGAAGCCTGGTAAAGAAGAGGATGATCTGGGTCTTGATGATGACTTTAAAGACCTTGATCTTTTCAATGACACCGGTTTCGATGATGAAGAGGACGACTTCTAATGTCAACTGAAATATTGCTGCATGGCAGAACATTCAGGGTCTACACCATTGAACAACTGCCAGCACTGAAATTGCAAATGTTGAACTGGGCCAACCCGTTCAACATTTGTTGCTTTATGGACAATCATGGTTACCAGGAAAGCCTGCACAGCTATGAATGCCTGTTAGCAGCTGGTTCATGGAAAAAATTCTCAGAAAAGGCAGGTACCGCGTTGCCCGCTCTTCGGCAATTTTTAAATGAGACTTCCGACTGGACATTCGGCCACCTGGGTTTTGGCATGAAAGCGGAAACCATTAATAGTTTTACACAACTGCCTGATCCAATCGGATTTGCTGACTGCAGTTTTTTTGTGCCGGATACCCTTATACTGGTAAGAGAAAATAACTTGTTGATCAGTAGTTATTCCATGGAGGCTGAGCTGATTTACCGGCAGCTCATGGATAGTCCGCGTCAATTGGATACTCAGAGTTCTTCAGCAACTCTTGAGGCCGTTATGAGCGCTGAAGATTACATACGGAGAGTGGAATCGTTAAAAGCGCATATCCATCGGGGTGACTGTTATGAAATCAATTTTTGCCAGGAGTTCCAGGCGAAAAATACAATCATCGATCCCATTACTGTTTTTAATAGACTGGTTTCAATTTCGCCCAATCCCTATTCCGTTTTCTACAGGTGGGAAAACCGTTTTCTGATGTGTGCAAGTCCGGAGCGATTCTTCAAAATAGAAGGTGGAAAAATCTGGTCTCAACCCATCAAAGGAACAGCTCCCCGCCATGCTGATCCGGAAAGTGATGCGCGTTCCGCTAAAGAACTTGTAGCCAGTGAAAAAGAACGTTCGGAAAATGTGATGGTGGTTGACCTGGTGAGAAATGATCTGTCCATGATCTGTAAACCAGGAACGGTAGAGGTGGATGAACTTTTTGGAATTTACAGTTTTCCCCAGGTGCATCAAATGATCTCTACCATATCCGGCCAATTGCAGGAGGGTATTGACCTGGTGGACGTGTTGCAGGCAATCTTTCCAATGGGATCCATGACAGGAGCACCGAAAAAGCGAGTCCTTGAATTAATTGAGGAATATGAGCTGGTTCAACGGGGCATATTTTCCGGCGCAGTAGGTTATTGTACGCCGGATGGTAGAGCTGATTTTAATGTGGTTATCCGAAGCCTCATGTATAATCAGGAAGACCGGTATTTATCCTGCCAGGTTGGCTCCGGCATTACCTGGTACGCGGATGCATCTAGGGAATACGAGGAATGCCTGCTTAAAGTGGCGGCCATCCGCAAAGCATTGGAGCCAACAACAGAATCCGACTTCTGATTTATTTGCCGGGACTGCTCATGACAGCGGTGGAGGAAAGTAGCAACTGGACAGATTCCTGGAGTATGGAATATTTGTGGGCATTGAATAACTCCATTTTATCTGCTGGTAATTTCATTTCATAAGCATTTCCTGATGTTGACATAACGCGATCAAAGTCAGGATTGTAGCGATTGAAATCAGTTAAGTCCATCATGATATGCTTGGCAATAACTACAGATTGATATTTTCCAGCAACTGATTGGGAACGTGCAGAAGCTTCTTCTTCCTGTGTGAGTTTTCTGGTGTAAGCGTACAGCCCATCTCCATAATGGTCGCGGGTTTCTGCTTTTGTCAAGGTTGTTAATCCCCCTTGTCCTTCAAACACATAATGAGTGCCAATAAATTTCTTTACGTGTTTTCTGGTTTCGGCAGGCAGGTGGTACTGAAGATCCCAGAAATTGCGGCTGCCGCTGCGGGCAATGGCTTTCTGTACATTGCCCGGACCTGCATTATAGGCAGCAATCACCAACAGCCAGTCGCCATATATTTTATAAAGATCTTTAAGGTATTTGGCTGCTGCGTGTGTGCTTTTTACATAGTTGGTGCGTTCATCAACTGATTTATTCACTTTCAGTCCCAGTCGGATGGCGGTACCCCGCATGAACTGCCAGGGACCTACGGCCCCTGCATGGGAAACGGCATTTGATTTCAATTTGGATTCAATTACAGCCAGGTACTTCAATTCCCTTGGTAAGCCATATTGTAGCATAATGCCATCAATCATATTGAAATAGGGCAGTGCCCATTCTTTCATAGCATGCAGGGATTTACCATAGGACTCA
>JAGKTB010000218.1:0-8736 GCA_018993145.1 Flavihumibacter sp. | reverse complement strand
CCGGTCACAACTGGCGCTGATCCTGCGTTACAAGCTGATTATGGATGATCGTCGGCCCAATACCTTTCAGCAAACACAGGTCAACCGGAAGAAAGAAGGGGTGAGCAGGGCCACCTACGGCACCATGCTGATTGCACTGTTTATGGGGCTGCTGAACCTGATTGCCTTTGCCATGGGGGCGGATGATATCACTTATTTTACCATTTACTTTTCCTTCTTCCTGTTCCTTTTATCGGCAACCCTTATCAGTGACTTCACCTCGGTATTGATTGACCCGCGGGACACCCAGATATTGCTGCCCAAACCGGTAAATGACCGAACCTTCTTACTGGCCCGGATCCTGCACATCATGGTACATCTATTCAGGGTGATTGTGCCGATGCTGCTTCCTGCGATTGTTTACCTGGCAATTGAATACAATTTAGCAGTGGTTATCAGGTTTTTGATTTCAGCGGCACTGGCCAGCCTGATGGCTATCTTTTTTATCAATGCTTTATATCTGTTGATTATTCGTGTTACCACGCCAGAGCGATTTAAATCCATCATTGCCTGGTTCCAGATCGGGTTTATGATCCTGATATATGGAGCCTACCAGGTAATGCCCAGGGCCACAGCAATGGAAAACCTGCAGCAGTTTACGGTATCGGATTACAGTTATGTGCGATTCCTGCCACCCTACTGGTTTGCAGCATCGGTGGTGCATGCCTGGTGGTGGCTGCTGGTTAGTTCAATAGCTAGTTTGCTGAGTGTTTGGGTCGTAATCCGGTATCTGGCTCCAAGGTTTAACCAAAAACTGGCGATGCTGGGAGGTAGTTCAGAAAGTCAGGTATCCCAGAAAAAAAACGCGGGCTCATTGGCTAGCGAAACTGGCTATGTGAAACGCCTCGCAGGAATTCTAACAGGTGGAACGGTAGAGCGTGCGGGCTTTTTGTTTACCTGGAAATGGGCTTTGCGAAATCGCGGATTCCGGATGCGTGTGTACCCTGCAATAGGATATATACTGGTTTGGTTTGTGATCAGTATTTACCGGAATGTCTTTCAGTTGGGAGAATCAGGTGAAACTGGTTTGAAGGGGAGTGCTGCAGGCTTACTCGGACTTATTTACCTGAGTTGTTTCATTTTTATCAGTGCCATTCAACAGATAAGTCAGGCTGATGAGTACAAAGCCTCCTGGATCTTTTACAGCGCCCCGGTTTCAGCACCCGGACCGATCCTGCTTGGAATGTTGAAAGCCTTACTGGCGCAATTCTTTCTGCCGCTTGCAATAGTGGTCAGCGGACTTGGATTTGCCTGGAAGGGCTGGGTAGTGGTACCCAATCTGTTATTGGGGTTCTCCAATATTTTGCTGATATCAGGACTACTATTACTAATTAATTATAAAAAATTACCAGCCTCTCTGCCCGCAAATAAAGCAGATGGTACAGGGAATTTTTTGCGTGGCTTACTAATGCTTGTTTTCAATGGAGCTTTCGGAGTGGCACACTACTTCGTGTATGGATTTCCGATAGTAGTCCTGATTTCTGTGGTATTGAGTGGTGTAGCGGTATGGCTGGTTTATCAGCGAATTGCCAGAATTTCATGGCCGGAAGTTGCTACAAATTAAAAGGGGCTGAATGGAATTAACCATACAGCCCCTTAGTATTTATAAACCGAAGTTGGATTAACCTAACGCAACGCGCTTGAATTCGGACACCACTACATCACCTGCTTTTTTCAGGTAATCGCCTACACTCATACCACCATCTTTAACGAAGGCCTGTGCAGTGAGGGTATTTTCCTTGAAGAAAGCTCCCAGTTTACCTGCAGCGATCTTTTCGATCATTTCTGCCGGCTTACCAGCCATTTTGGGATCAGCAGCAACCTGCTCAGTAATGATTGCCTTCTCACGGGCAACGATATCAGCAGGAACCGCATCAGCATCAACGGCTACTGGGTTCATGGCCGCGATCTGCATGGCTACATCCTTACCAGCCTCAGCAGCTTCCTTATTCAAACCTACCAGTACACCCATACGGTTAGCACCATGGATATAGGAGGCAACATATGGAGCATCCACACGCTCAAACTTGGAGATACCGATTTTTTCGCCAATAGAAGCCAGCTTGTCGTTCACGAGATCAGCAATTTTCTGACCATTGATTGCTACCTCATTCAGTTCTTCTACAGATTTAACGTTGTTCTCGATCGCTGCATCCATGATGCTTTGAGCGAAGGCAACAAAATCAGCATTCTTACTAACGAAGTCAGTTTCACAACTAACGCAAACAGCAATACCGGTTTTGTTATCGGCAGTAGTTTTTGCCAATACCACACCTTCTTTTGCTTCACGATCGCTACGCAAGGCAGCTACTTTCGCACCTTTCTTACGTAACCAGTCGATCGCTGCTTCAAAATCACCATTGTTTTCGGTCAGTGCCTTACGACAATCCATCATACCTGCACCGGTTGCCTGGCGCAGTTTATTGATATCCGCAGCTGTAATTGTTACAGTAGACATTGTATAGAGGTTTTATATTGTAAAATATCTTATCTCGCTCCGGTGCGCTTCGGACTATTGGGAACACGACGCTTGGGAGCGTTGGTTCCACGAGTGCGGCCACCACGGGCGGCTTCAGCCTGCGCTTCTGCTTCCAGGCGAGCTGCACGTCTTTCGTTCTCATCGCTGCTTTCTTCTACATCAGAATCTTTTGCTTCTTGTCTTTCAGCAAGACCTTCAGCAATAGCTGCTGTGATGTATTCAACGATAATAGCAATTGACTTGGTAGCATCATCGTTCGCAGGGATCGGGAAGTCAACCTTGTTCGGATCGCAGTTGGTATCTACCATACCGAAGGTATTAACACCGAGACGCTTTGCTTCAGCCAATGCGATGTGCTCATGACCGATATCGATGATGAACAAAGCAGCAGGTACACGACCCAGTTGAGCGATACCACCCAGCACTTTTTCCATCTTCTCTTTATCGCGGGTCAGGGTCAGACGCTCTTTCTTGGTGATGTTATCAAGCGTACCGTCGCCCAGCATTTTCTCGATGCTCTGCATTTTCTTCACGCTCTTACGAACGGTATTGAAGTTGGTGAGCATACCACCCAGCCAACGCTCAGTAACATAAGGCATATTCACGCGCTGAGCACATTGAGTAACGATTTCTTTCGCTTGTTTCTTCGTACCTACGAACATGATCTTCTTACCGCTGCGGGCAATCTGCTTCAGAGCAGCTGCTGCTTCCTGCAAACTTTCAGTAGTCTTGTTCAGGTCGATGATATGGATACCTTTCTTCTCTGCGAAGATGTAAGGCAACATTTTAGGATTCCACTTCTTCTTCAGGTGACCGAAGTGAACACCTGCATCGAGAAGTTGCTGTTGTAAGGATGTATTATTTTCCATCGTAGTCTTATTAAAATTTGTTTGAAGGTTGAAGCAGACAGATTAACGTTTGCTGAACTGGTAGCTTCTACGTGCTTTTTTACGACCTGGTTTTTTACGTTCAACACCACGGGGATCACGGGTCAGAAAACCAGCAGCCTTCAAGGTTGGACGATATTCTGCATTCACTTCCAGCAGTGCACGGGCAATACCCAGCTTTGCAGCTTCCGCCTGACCTTTCACACCACCGCCGGTAGCGTTGATGATCACATCAAACTTGTCAAGGGCTTCAATCGCCTTCAACGGAGCTTCTACCTGGTTTTGCAGGTAAACCAGTGGAAAATATACTTTATAGTCTTTGTCGTTTACTGTGATTTTGCCTTCGCCTTTACTGAGGAATACACGGGTCACGGCTTCCTTACGACGGCCTAATCCATTTTTTTGCTTTTCCATCTATTTGGAATTTGAGATAATGATTGGTGATTAGAATTTCAGTTCTTTGGGTTGCTGAGCTGCATGCGGATGCGTGTCTCCGGCATATACAAACAGCTTCTTGTACATTTTGCGACCCAGGCGATTTTTCGGCAACATACCTTTTACAGCACGCTCGATGATCACTTCCGGACGACGCTTCAACAAGTCTTTCGCAACCTCTTCCTTACGTCCACCAGGATAGCCACTGAAGTTCTCATACACTTTCTGATCCAGCTTCTGTCCGGTAAACTGAATTTTATCAGCATTGATAACAATGATGAAATCTCCGCAATCTACATGGGGAGTGAAATACGCTTTGTTCTTACCACGAAGTACGGCCGCGATTTTGGCACACATGCGTCCTACGGTTTGATTGGTACCATCTACAACGTACCAGTTACGCTGTACGGTAGCCTCGTTCGCATGCTTGGTGGTGAAATGTAATTTGCTCATTTAAACTTAATTTAGTCCGTTACCGCCATCCCGGTAACGGGAATGATGAAATAATTCGGAGCGCAAAGGTAGGCAGATGCACTGCATTTCACCAATTATTTGGGATGAAATTTTTGTAGCACCTTTTGTAATCAATTGATAATCAATAAATATTTTTACAATAAATTTTAGTTGATGGCAAATTTACAGCTCGGAAGGACCCAATTTGGGGATCCTGCCAACAGCGGGAGGGTTTTAACAGAAGCTGAAGCATTGCAATTATTGGAAGATTGGGTACCTAATGAGCGGCTCCGCCTGCATATGCGGCAGGTAGGTGCATTGCTGAAAACCTGGGCCCTGGAACGCGAAAACCTACCGGAATCAGAAGCTCATAAATGGTGGCTGGCCGGTGTACTACATGATGCAGACTGGGAGAAATACCCGGAAGAACATTGCCGGCGAATTATCCAAGAACTTGAAACGCGACAGATTGATCCAACCGTCATACGTACAATCGCCTGCCATGGTCCCCGGCATTTTGGAGTGGAACCGGAAAGCACGATGGAAAAAATGATTTATGTATTTGACGAATTGTCGGGTTTTATACATGCCGCAGCACTGATTCGGCCTACCCGTTATGAAGGAATGGATGTGAAATCCGTATTGAAGAAATTAAAGACCCCCTCTTTCGCAGCCCAGGTAAACCGGGATGAAATCAATGATGCAATCGGGCGTACGAATCTTAGTTTGGAGGAAGTAATTGATTTTATTTTAAAGTATCAGATACCTGTCTAAACAGGTACCTGATACTTCGGACATTTATTGTTTGACTACTGAGAATTTGCTGGTAGCAAAGTTTACATTGATTTTGTACGTACCGTCAGTTGCGGGACCAGGGAAATTCTGGGGCAGGTTGTAACCGAAACTACCACCTTCTGCCAATCCTGTAAGGGTTTTGTCCTGAACAGAGTACTTGTTATCCCAACTTCCGTTCACAGGCAACAACAGGTATTCCTTTCCACCGAATAAATTAATGGTCAACTCAAATTCAACAGAGTTCAGGCGCGTAAATTGCTGCTGGGGTTCAGGTACCGGATTGTTCCATCCGCCAGGCGTAGCATCACCTACCTTGAACAAATTCATGGGTAAGCTATTCTCAGTATAAGGAGTAACAGTAAACTTACCTGCCTGGAAATCCAGTACAATTTTGTACATACCATCTGCACCCGGACCGGGGAAATTATCATTTAGTCCAAATCCGAAATCCCCTCCCTCTGCCAATCCGGCCACGCTTTTATTGGCAACAGAATATTTGGAATCCCAGCTGCCATTCACTGGCAACACGAGATATTCTTCGCCACCTTTTAATCTAAATACGCCGGCAAAAGTAGTTTCGTCAAGACGTGAAAACTCCTGCGTTGGAGCCGGTACCGGATTATTCCATCCACCGTCTGTAGCCCCACCTACCAGGAAGAGTTTACCTGAGGTTGGTAATTCTACACGGGGTGGTACTTTATAAGGCGTCATCTTTATTGGAAGAACATTGGAGATCAATCGATCATTGTTATTGGAATAAGATGAGATCACCCGCACTTCCATATCATAGGCAGTGCCAAATTCCAGACCCTTATCGATCAGGATATTGTTCAGCTCCTTGTTCAGATAAGTTGTACTTAATGATCCGGTTATGATCCGCTGAGCCGCCTGAGCAAAGTTATTTCCAGCCCGGTCGATCTCTACTATGTACTTATAAGTTGCGGAATCAGCCGCATAGGCCGGGTTAGTCCAGTTGAGTATCAGTCCCGCTGCCAATGAATCAGCAGGAACCGGCGCAATCGTACTCGCAGATGCAGTAACTGCCGGAGCTGTGCCATTTTCGTAAAACGGAAGATCATCCGCTTTTTCACAAGCAGTCAGCACCATCGCTGCCAGCAGGGAATTGAATAAAATTTTAAATAGATGCTTCATCGCAAAATACTTTTAGTTCTGGTTAATTACTGTTTTACTACGGTGAATTTGCCACGTTGAAAATCAACCGTGATTTTGTAAGTACCCGCAGCAGCTGGCCCAGGAATATCCTTGCTTCCTTCACGGAAGAAATCGCCGCCCTCTGCGATACCCGGAATGGTATCATCATTCACATTGTATTTCGCCCACTGTCCATTTGTTGGAATCAACAGATAGGCTCCACCGCCAACCATATCAACTGTAATCTCATACAGCGTTTCACTAACCTTGGTAAACTGCTGACTGGGTACAGGCACCGGGTTATTCCATCCACCGGGTGTTGCGCTTCCCACAATGTACAGCGCTCCTGTAGTAGGTGGAGCCACTTTGGGGGGCAGCGCATAGGGAGTTGCCTTTATGGAAATTGAGTTGGAAAATACAGCGGTAGCCGTATTTCCGATAGATGCACGAACCCTTACTTCAAGATTGTGTTCTTTACCTGCTGCCAGCAGCATGGTATTCTGTAGAACATCATTGAACTGGGAAACAGTGAAACTGCGGCTCAACTCACGGTTAACACTAACCGAAGCTTTGGTAGGCCTGCTGAAGTTAGCACCTGCGGTATCCATTTCAAGGATGTAGTTGACATCCTGTGAACTTAATCCTGTATTGAATTTAAAATCAGGATTAGTCCAGTTAAAGCGAATAGCTTCTTTATCACTGTCTTCAAATCGTAAAACAGGTGAAGCATTGTTTACAGTTAAAGCAGGGGGAGTACCGCCTTCGAAATAAACGCGATTCTCTTCTTTTTCGCAGGACCAAAGGCTGGTCAGCAAAACACCCAGAAGTAAAAAAATTGACAAGCGTTTCATATCTCAGATAATTTTTTTGAATTAATAACCAGTATTCTGACTAAGGTTCGGATTTGCCGTACGATTGGTTGCCGGAATCGGGAAAAGATTGAATTTATCATCAACTGCAGTTCCGGATGCAACACCACCTTTCCAGGGCCAGAGATAAGTTCCTGTAGTCAGTTGATTGTAGCGAACCAGGTCAGTACGACGATGCCCCTCCCAGAATAATTCACGTGCTCTTTCATCGAGAATAAATTGAAGGTTCAGATCTGAACTCAGGATTCTTCCCACATCATTCGGACCATAGCTCTGTCCATAAGCACGGAAACGGATCCGGTTCAACTGTGCCAACGCGGTTGCAAGGTCGCCACCGCCGCCGCGTAAATGTGCTTCAGCATAAATCAGGATCATTTCAGATAAACGGAAAACAGGGAAATCTACATCTGAAAACTCACGGTTAACATCACTTACCTGTCCGCCATCGGAACGAATATTCACGTACTTGCGAACCCATACTCCCTGGCTGAAATCGCTCAGTGCATTGATGGTAGCATTACTCAGGTTAGAGAACATGGCACGCTGGTCGGTATTACCTGATAAATCGGCAAATTTGTTAGTCAACGCAGAAGTCGCACGATATCCATACCAGCCACCATTGGTTCCATAGTCGGCAAAATTATCGCCTGCTGCCGCATGAATAAAGAAGGTGGTATTTCCATAACTCTGTGTTCTCAGTCCGTCACAGTTGATTATATACATAAATTCGTTAGCAGCCTTGTCGTTATCTGCCATGAAAACCTCCCGATAATCCGGATGCAATTCATATCCTGCGTCGATCACTTTCTTGGCATAGGTAAGTGCATCTGCATAACGGCCTGTTCCTGTATAAACTTCTGCATTAAGGTACAAACGAGCCAGTAATGCCCAGGCTGCACCCTGGTCTACCCGCCCATATTCAATGGATCTTGCCGGCTGAAGTTCTGTTTCAATTGCTTTCAGTTCGGTTTCGATGTAGGCAAATAATTCCTCCCGGGATATCTCTCTTGGAAGCGCCGTACCGATCTGATCAGCTTCAGTTACGAAAGTTGATTTTCCGAACAGATCCAGCATTACCCAGTAATTGAAGGCACGCAGGAATCGAACCTCAGCACGGGTATTTGCGATTTCTGTTGCCGCGGCACCTGTAATGCCACGAGATGCAATTTTTTCGTCTGTGGCTTCACGTAAGTATTCATTGGAAATGGTGATATTATATACAGGGCGTGCATACATACCCAGTAAAAACGGATCACCGGCTGTCCAGCGAAGCGCATGAAAATCCTGAATCGTCTGGTCATTCCAGGCAACCACCGCTTCGTCTGTAGGCAATTCCTGGCAGTTAAAAAATCCACGGATAAAGGACGCCTGTGAACCTTCATCAAGGCCCTGGATATCGGAGGCACCAGCCGGACCAGCATTACCTGTGGTTGACATGCCACCATAAATTTTTGCCAGTACCGCTTTATAGCCTTCCGGAGTTGCGTAGGTTGTTTGAGGAGTTAAATCATTTGTTGGAAAGAGGTCGAGTTTTTTGGCACAGGAGCCCAACAATGTTGCTCCCAACGCCACTATCGTAAATTTTGATAAGATCATCTTTTTCATACTGCAAACAATTGTTGATTAA
>JAGKTB010000217.1:0-5562 GCA_018993145.1 Flavihumibacter sp. | reverse complement strand
TACAACAGCCAATGGCTTAAGTGATAATCGGATTACATCTGTTTATAAAGATGCAAGGGGTTATATCTGGATCGGAACCAAAAATGGGTTAAATAAATACAACGGTCAAAGTTTCACGATTTACAAACCAGGCAGGGAAAATTCAATTTCAAACGAAATCATTAACTGCATAACAGGTGATAAAGAGGGTAATATTTGGGTAGGCACCATGAATGGGCTGAATAGGT
Organism: Flavihumibacter sp.; assembly: GCA_018993145.1. Classification (GTDB taxonomy): domain Bacteria; phylum Bacteroidota; class Bacteroidia; order Chitinophagales; family Chitinophagaceae; genus Flavihumibacter. The sequence continues at coordinate 5,335 of JAGKTB010000217.1, read as the reverse complement.
TGGATGCGGTTACCAATACCTGGACAAACTGGCTTCCGGACAGTCTTGGAAATAATGAAAACAATCTTCACAATTTTCTTATCTGGGATCTGAAATGGGATGAAAGTGGCGTACTCTGGATAGCCTGTGATATAAAGGAATTTACTTCCTACAATCCCTCTACCCGCAAATTCGAGTATTATGATTGGCCTGGTTTTGTGAAAACCATTAGTGGCACCAAAACGAAAGAAGGCTATCATGCCATTCAATCCTTTGTGCAAAAGAACAGAAAGGAGTTCTGGCTGGCTTCCAATAAAGGGTTGGTTCATCTAAATACAAGCACCCGAAAATTCACCTTTGTCGGAGGGAACTATTATGCCGATATTATCGATATTCAATATGATTCAGCCAGCCAGCAGGTATGGGTTTCGCTGGAAGGCGGACAGGTTTTTCGTTATAAAGAATCGTCCGGCAGTTATGAGGAATTGTTTCCTGAAAAAGAACCCTATCCATCCAGTTATCTTCCCAATAAACAGGAAAAAGAAACCTGGATCGCATCGGAGCAGGGGTTGCTGAAAGCAGCAATCAATAAAAACACCCTAAAGCTTCACCGTAATATTCCTTCGCTTAGTTTTTCATTACCTCCGGGGGGTGTGACTACAACCTATATCGATTCAACCGGAATTGGTTGGATTGGTACTCCGAATGGGCTGTTTATGCAGGACCAGAAATTCACCTCCTCTTCTTTTCTTCCGTTGATAGCAATTCCTGACAGGGAAGGAGCCAACCGAATGGGTGGAGTTTTTTTTGATGAACTAACTGATACCTATTATGTCTGCAGTTACGATCCTGCAGGACTATTTGTATTATCCAGAAATTCAGAAGAGATCCAATTGATTTCTAAAGACAATAAGGGAAAAGAGCTATCGCCCTGCTATGGGGTAAAAAAACTGAAAGATCAGTTATGGTTGATAACCAGAGATCGATTGTACCGAATCAATAAAAACGATCATTCACTACAGCATTTTCCGACTCCCCACGATGCAGCATTTCCGATATACCGCGACCTGGAACTGGATAACGAGGGAGTAATATGGATTACTTCTTTTAACCAGGGTGTGCAGCTCTATGATACGAAAGTATCGCAGTTTTCAAGGATAAAGGCAGCTGGCGCGGAAAGGCTCAATACAGCAGGCACTTCGCTAGCTTATGATTCCATCCAGGGTAAAATGTGGATAGGAACCTATGGGAATTACCTGGTTGAATATTCCTATAAGAATAAAACACTGCAGCCCTATTATGAAAAGAATGGATTGGTACATTATGCGAATCTGAACCTGGTGCATGATTTAGAAATCGATTCGCGGGGGCGCCTTTGGGTTGCTACGAATGCTGGTGGTATCTACCAACACAACCCGGCTTCCGGATTTGATCAGGCTTTTAGTCCGTTTGATATGCGAAACGGATTAAAACACAATCAGTTTATAGCAATGGCCAAAGGCGAGGATTCGATTCTTTGGCTATTGTCCGAAACTGGTCTTTCCTACATCAACATTCATCATCCGGATGTAGAACATCTTGTTCAAAACATCCAGTCAATATCAACTTTCGGTTCTGATCCCAGGTATCCACACGGCGTTTTTTATAATGGCAAAAACAAAGAAGTTGGTATAGCGGTGGCCGGGGGGATGTTATTATACCATCCGCAAGCAGGAGGAGAAACAAAACATTTTCCCCTGATTGTGAGAAAAGATAAAACTAACATACACAGCTTTAGTTTCGATGCACTTTATTATGGAATGCAACCCCTGCACTTTGAATATCAGTTAACAGGGTTATCAGAAGCCTGGAATACAGTTGCCAGCAAACACATCGCCTTTCAAAATCTTTCACATGGTTCCTATAGTTTCAGGATCTAGGGCGAAAGACAGTGATGGAAATATTTTTACAACAAGTTCACCCATTAATTTCTCCATTTCTGCACCATTGTGGAAACAACCATGGTTCCTGTTTACTCTTATACTAGCTGGAATAGGGGTGCTGTTTTTGATCATTGAACCCCTTCGGCAAAAAGTCAAGGATGCAAAAATTCTGAACCAGTTTGCCACCTCCCTTTATGGCAAAACCAGTATAGATGATATCTTCTGGGATGTTGCTTTGAATTGTGTCCGACTGCTGGGATTTGAAGACTGCGTCATTTACCAATATGACCCTGAAAGAAAAGTAATGGTTCAGCGGGCTGCAGCCGGACCAAAAAGTCCGCATGTAGCAAGAGAAATTATCAATCACCTGGAAATACCACTGGGTAAGGGTATAGTAGGAACAGTTGCACAAACCGGTAAAGCAGAACGAATTGGAAATACTGCTCGTGATTCCCGGTACTTTGTTGATGACCAGCGTCGAAATTCAGAAATCACTATTCCTATTTGGGTAGACGGTCAGTTGTTTGGAATCATTGACTCCGAACACTCAAAGAGAAATTTTTTCAAAGCCAGGCATAGTCGCCTCTTGAAAAATATTGCCCAGATCTGCGCAGAAAGAATCTCGAAGTATATAACAGAAGAGCGGCTCAGAAGTAAAATTTCCAGGGACCTGCATGATGAAATGGGATCAACGCTTACAAGTATCAACATCCTGAGTAAAGTTGCTATGTCAAGGGATGAGGAAAGAACTGAAGTTGTAGAATATCTGCAAAAGATCAAAGATTATTCCGGGAATATGATGGAAAGTATGAGTGATATTATATGGGCCATCAATCCGGCTAATGATAGTCTTGAGAAGGTATTGATCAAAATGAAGGAATTTGCTGCTGAAATGCTCGAGCCTGTTGGCATCAACTATTATTTTGATACGCGGGATTTTTCCAGGCAGGCTGCACTGAATCTTGAAGAAAGAAAAGATCTGTATCTTGTTTTTAAGGAGGCCATCAACAATATTGTTAAGTACAGTAAGGCTTCGGAAGTGAATATCGTGCTCAGGTTCGACAAGGAAGAACTAAGCCTTACCATTACAGATAACGGGCAGGGGTTTGATTCCGCGCACATAGGTTCTGGAAATGGCATCAACAACATGAAAACCAGGGCTAAAGCTATGGGAGCGGAATTTCGGCTGGAATCCATACCTGGTACAGGAACAAGTATATTTCTGAAAAAAACAATCACCTGATCAGGGTATTTTAGGCTGGTTGGAAAAACTTAGTTTGCAGGCATCCATAACATGAAAAAATCCATTCAGATACTTATCTATGAGGATAATGTGCTTTTGAGAGAGAGCCTTACCAACCTGCTGGCACTAACCGGGGAATACGAGGTGCTGGCAAGTTTTCCCGATTGCTCTGATGTATTGAACCAGGTTCGGCAGCTTGATCCTGATGTTATCCTGATGGACATTGATTTACCCGGCATCAATGGTATTGAGGCGGTAAAGTTAATTCGCGGATTCAATCCGCAGGTTCAAATTATCATGTTAACCGTATTCGATGACAATACCCATGTGTTTGATGCCATGTATGCCGGCGCCAACGGATACCTGCTGAAAAAATACATTTCCGACAAACTGCTGCACGCCATACAGGAGGTACTGCAGGGAGGCGCACCTATGAGTCCATCGATAGCAAGAATGATCATTACCAGTTTGCAGCAGCCGACAGTTGCAGCAAAGGATTATTCACTCACCAACCGGGAAAAAGAAATTCTTCAGTTATTATCTTCCGGCAACAGTTTTAAAATGATTGCCGCCGAACTATCCATTAGTTTGGATACAGTACGCACGCATATCAAGCATATCTATGACAAATTGCATGTGCGTTCACAAATCGAAGCAGTCAGTAAAGCGATCCAGGAAAAACTGGTGAAATAAGCTACTCGTACTTTGAAAATATTCCGGAATCAAAGGCAGTCCATAAACAGGCTTTTTGTCCTGCTGCTTTCAACACATTATTCGCCCAGGTATTGCAGGTAGTAAACAGGCTATAACTACCCACCGCTTCATAAAATGCATCTGAATTTCCATAAACCGCATTGGTCACGATGTGTTTGGGGGAACCGGAGTCATCTCTGTCAAAACTTGCCAGGATATGATTCACCAGGCGATCGTATTGTTTTCTGCTGATATGAATTTCACGACATTGTTCAGAAATATTCAGCTTCCTGTAATAGGTAGCATGAATGGCGGAGCTACTGAGTCCGAATGCTGCTTTAAAAGCAACAGAGGCCTTCAATTCTGCCCAGGTGGGAGTCTGAAGATAGAAGCCCTTATCGCCCCAGCCCATGGCAAGCCAGCCTGCAGTTGAATCTTTTCCAACGGTGTGATGGTATTTAACCAGGTTTGTCCAGTTGAACTGGTCATTTTTAGCCGGCACCACGATATCGGTATGGACTCCATTGGATAGAATGTAAATCTTTACATCCTGGCCCTGATCCGGTTCTCTGTCAATTTGGATGGAGGAAAGCAAATAGGCTATTCCAAGATACAGGCCAATGAAGCAAACCAGGAAAAGTACCAGTTTGCCAATCAGTTTAATTACCCAAAGCAGCTTTGCTTTCATAACTCTTTTATCGGGATCCAGACTTCTTCTTCAGAGTCGGGATCATTGTTTTTGTAACGATCACCCAGGATTTCAAAATGGGGGCGATTATCTAAGTGGTAACCGGATCCTGGTAACCAATTTGTAAAAATGAACTGCAGGGTATTGGGAAAGCTGCTGGTATTTCCCTTGTGAATAAACACGGCATAGGTTCCCGCAGGGAGCATAAAGGGTTCAATTCCTTCCGGCAGATTTTCCAGGGACCCGACCTCTGTTAATGCCCATTTGGTGAAGGTAGTCGCAGGATCGAAATTGCTGAAATAGTTTGCCGGATAGACCTGAAGAGAATAAAGAGCTGTTCCTATACGCTCCCGGATTTGACTCCTCAATGGCATAAAGGCTCCCCACAAACTACCGGTTTGGTTGTTGATGAGCGACATGCTGATTTGTTTGCCAGCAAGTTTCCGGGCCTCAATAGTTTCGATCCGTGAAAACATAATTACTCTTTGTATTTTTCGATATCCAGGTCAATATAATAGAGATTTTCCAACATGCGGTCTGCCAATTTTTCTTGCCTTGAGAAGTACAGCCTTTTTTCCTAGTGATGATAAAAAGGACAAAATTCTGCAAGTGCTGAGTTGATGGGTTTGCCCAGGTTTTTTCCTTTTGTCCATTTTCCATTTTTTCGAAAGCTAATATATAAATCCACTTCCCCAAACCCAGTGGAGTCAGTAGAAAAATACAGGAGGTAATCTTCCGCCGGAGAAATAAATGGATTTGACTCCCTATCGGTTGTATTCACATGTGCACCAATATTAACTGGAAGATGAT
>JAGKTB010000216.1:0-6101 GCA_018993145.1 Flavihumibacter sp. | reverse complement strand
GAAGATTTTCAATCCATTCTCTGGCAGCAGTTGGATCTAAAAAATAATGTTCCTGTTCCGTGCTAAACCTGGATTCATACAGATCCATTTTTGTTTGATCCTGGTGAGAATGGGCAACACCTATACATTGTATACCACGACTAGTTCTAATGGTCATTTGTTTTGCTTCTTCTTCAAATAAATTTACATATCCCACTTTCCATCCATAGTTTGCCAGCGTGAGTGGAATAACCGACCTGAATCTTTTATGCGCTTCCAGGTTTGCGGCAGTAAATCCGTGCAGGTTTACAAATAACTTGAAATGGGTATTGGCTTCCATATTTTCGAGGGTACTTACAAATTCCTCTTCCCAATTTTCAATATCCGATTTTTCCAAAATGCCACTGAGCTGCGTTACCAACAAAGATTTCTCTGGGTACCAATTGGTTTCTACTTTTTTACTTGTTTCCATAAAGTAAAATTACAATTGACTAAGATTCCATATTTCCCTGGCGCAGCTTCTGCTCATTTTTTAACTGAATATATAGCATCTAGATAAGTAGCGTGCTTACCTTATCCTTGTCAGTTTCATAGAAAAGCAGTCCCTCTTGTTTATTGCCTAGCTGTTCGATTAAATTTCCTTCATTCGACCAGATCGCAGTTTGACCAGCTGCTTCAAAATCATCACAAGGTCCGATACAGTTTACCATCATAACGGGTATGGAATACTTGCGGGCGATTGATGGAAAATAAGCCATCGCCTTATCTACTCCCTGTTGCGATTTGGCTACACTTGCCAAATAAAGATTGGCACCCAGCTGATACGCGTTCTCTGAATGATCCGGTTGCAGGCTCTCATAACAAATGGCAGGTGCGATTTGGTAATTTTTAACCGGGATTAATACCTGCTGTTCGCCGGCTTCAAAAAAGGGAAATTCATCTGAATGTAGCTGCTGTTTGAAATAGTAGTGTCGCATTTGCAGAGGCTGAAAAATCACCATGCCAATCCTTGGCTTTTCCCTGCCGGCAATTGGCATACCCACGCCGATCGATATGGATAACTGATTGTTTAGTTCCTGGAGTTCATTCAGGATGGTATCGCCCTCCTTCATTGCCAGCTGTTCCGCCATCGCAGATTCATAACTGGTAATTGATAATTCCGGAAAAAAGATACAAGCCGCGCCTGCTTGTGCAGCCTGCCTGATATAGTTTTTATGAATTGCCAGATTGGCTTCGATATTTCCTTTTACCGGCTTTATTTGTGCCAGACTAATTTTCATTCCTTGGTCTTTTTGAGATAGTAGATATTGTCTGTTTCCTTGATCTGTAATTCACCCCGTAGAGGTAAGAATTCAAAATAATACCCGCTGGATGAATGCATAAAATAGTTCTCGGCAATTTGTTCCAGTTCAAAAACGATGCCCCTGGTTTCAACAGCTAATCGCGTCCCTGTCACAGTACATTTCACTGTTATCTGCTCATTTGAATAGGTTCCGGTATAGTTATTCAGATCTATTTTCTTGTTATTGCCGAAGGGAAGATCAAAAGGCTCATCAAAGCAGATTTTCAGCACTCCTTCTATAAGATCCGTGCGTGGATAATGTATGCCATTAGTACAATAGGCAATGGATAAACTGTCTTTCGGGTAATGCCAGACCGCCGTATAGAATTCTTCTATTCTTCCATTGTGTCCATAACTTTTTTTACTGCCATATTTGTTGACAAAGATCCCCATTCCATACTCATTTACGATCGTTTTCATGCTAGCTAAGCTTGCCTGGCTGATGAGTTTATTTGCAAACAGGGCATTGATGAAACGAATCAAATCATCCGGGCGGGATATAATAGCACCTGCCCCTCCATGAATGCGTAAATCGGTTGACTTTTCGGGTATCCAATTTCCAGTATTGTATTTGAAAGAGGGCGCTTGGGTTTGTTTTACATTGGCTTCCGTTCCGAACCAGGTATTCTTTAATTGGAGCGGATCGCTTATTCGATTTTTTAAGACCTCCGCATAGCTTTTCTTTGAAATGCTTTCAATAATATACCCAAGTAAAAGAAAGTTGCTATTGCTGTATTCGGATTTTTCACGTGGCTGGAAATCACTTCCTTTTTGTTTGATAATAGTTAAAAGTTCAGCTTGCGATTTGGGTTGATCCATCCAGGTAGTAAAGTCCGTATCCTTCGTATAATCGTGCAAACCTGTTCTGTGATAGAGCATATCTTCAATGGATATGGATTCGGCATTGGGGAGATCAGGATAAAACCTGCTCAGCTTCTGATCTAAGGATAGCTTTTTTTCTTCAATTAGCTGAAAGACGAGTACGGCTGTAAATAATTTGGTTACGGATCCAATTCTGTACAACGTGGCAGGACTTAATTCCTTTAAGTATGTAGGCTGTCCCTTTTTTGAGATAGCCATACTGCCCATCGCTACTCCTTTAGAAGAAAGCGTTGTTAAAAAACTGTCCAGCTTCCTGGTGTTGATTTGCTGGGCGTACGATGTGCTTATAAATAGCCAGAGAAATATTGAGAGAAGGACAAATTTCATCTAAGGCAACTGCTTATTGCCCCGTCAAGATACGATACTCCTCGGGTAATTCAATCCCGGAGAACTGATTGGTCAACCCATAAAACAGCAGCAATGTGAGTGCTGCTCCCAAAAGCAAAATGCCCCATGCTTGTTGAATCGGGCTTAGCATCAAGACAGGTTGATTCATTTTTTTGCTGTGCACAGCGGCCAGGTGTCCGAAAAAAGAGAGGACGGCCAATGCATAATAGGGTATAAAAAACAGGTTGACCGGAAAACTGTTGATGCCCGCTGCTCCAAAATAAAAATTAGTATCCAATTTTAAATAGAACCTACCCACCAGTACAGCACTCACATGGATAACCATGAAAATGGCCAGATAAAGTCCGCTGTAAATATGAAGTTGATCAAAAAAGCCGGCCTTCATGCTGCTATTCCTTCGAACTAACCGAAGTCCGGATAGTATTTGAACCACCACTGCAACCAGTAGTATGATTTCAATAAACGGATGGCGATATATTTTTCGAAGGCTATCCATTAGCTCAATATGCCGCTGAATGCCAAAAATGCTGAAAAAATGATTGAACAAATGAATGCCGATAAAAAGAGATAAAAGTACCCCTGAGAAGAAATGAACCTGTCTTGCTTTCATTCTAGTTGAATTACTTCAAAGGTCTTAAAAGAAGTTGTTGAGATTCTTGATGAAAGGTAAGAATTTCGTTACTTGTTTTTAATAACCACTTTAAATCGCATGATCCGTGTATAGTCAAAAAGGACATCAATATAATAAAGAGATTCATCTGTTACAGCATAACTGAACTCATAAACATCCCCGGTTTTATGGTAAGGTATATATTGTTGCTTTTTCAATGCCAGGGTATCGAGTTGAATTACTTTTTTTCGCTTCGACAATTGCTCCTCCTTCATTATATCTGGATTTCTAAATTGATTGGAGTTAATTTGAAGGAACTTGAATGGTCTTTTGTAGGAAATTTTAAACTGAATCGTATCGCCTTTTTTAGCTTCAATAATCCCTGTAGCCGGACTAATCAGCTGTATATGCTGAATTTCCCCTGGGTGGTAGTAGGGGTTGGCAGCGAATTTTTCTTTGGTGTAGTTAGGGATGAGCGCCCATCTTCCCGTTAAAGGAAAATGATTGCGGGCAAAATCTGAAGGAGGGGTCATCCAATAGTACTCATCAAATTCTTTTATATAGCTGAGCAATTTGCCTTCTTCATTTTTGGTACAGGCCCCTGCCGCCCAGGTAGGGTCCAATAAATAATAGGCACTGTCAATTAAAATAACATTCCAACTGTGATCCATGGACCCTGCCGAGCCAACCTGGTAGTATTCGGTGCGTACATAACCCGGAACGATTTCTGATTGTATGCCTGCTATATCACACATCTTTTTGAAAAGCATGGAATAGCCCTGGCAAATCGCTTTATTCTTTTTCAGTACGTTGTCGATGTATTTTATCTCCCAGGCAATTCTTTTCGCCTCGCAGTCTTTATCGCCCTTGCATTTGTAAGCTTTCGGTTCTTTATTCCTCTTGGCGTACTTATTGACATATTTGTAATCGTATGCGATATTTTCTGTAATCCATCTGAAGATTGCTCTTGCTTTTTGTAGCTGATCTGGGTAACGATTGGTAAGTTCGTTGGTCAGGTTGGTGAGATCATTTGTATACTTCACTGTCCTCGAAAAACTGTCAACCGCGGCGAATTTGTTTTCTTTTTCCTGAGCGATACTTATAATGGAAAGCGATACTGCAACAATTAGTATAAAAGATCTGCGCATTGCTGAATACATTAATTCCTTTTATTCTTTTGCAAATCAGAAAGAGCATTTTCCAGATCGCTTTTGAGAAACACAATTTTTGAACGCTTGCCTACACAAGCAATTTCAACTTTCGCAGATGGATTCGATAAAAAAGTTGTTGCTATCTCCCGGATACAATCATCAACATGTATGGCTGCATGAGATGCAGCAGGTACATTGATAAAAGTTGAACGCGATAACGTTTTGGCAGTTAGTTCCCCAAATAGTGGCGGACAAACCGGGTCGTATTCCCCTGATAAGACCAATACCGGAACGGTACTGGTAACCGGTTCAAATAGCTTTTGTCCTGCACTCTTAGGCTGCCAGGCGTTACAGAGATCTGATTCGAAATCTATATTGAAGGCAGTAAAATCCGGATATGCTTTTTGTAACGCAGCTTTACTATCAACTTCATTTTTAGGCCTTCCTTCGTAGCATAAAATGGCTTTGCTTTGATGTTCTGAAAATTTACCAAATGCATTTGGGTTGTTGAATGCAACCACCCATTTTGAAAGAAAATTAGTATTCCCGCTTGCCGCCTCTTTTATCGCCAGTGGTACAAAAGGAATCGATGCAGGCTTTAAAAGCGCAGTCCAGACACTCCATGCAAAATCATTTCCGGTAAAAGGGTAGGTAGCCCCGCTATCGTTCATTGCGATTTTATAAGGGGTCTTATTCAATTGCTCCACTGCTTTTACAAAGTCTTTTCTTATGGATGCAAAATGAGTGGACACTGTTTCATCTTCCGATAGCTTTTTTTCCAAAACTTCAAAACTGACAGCAAAGGGACGTACAAAATCCAGCCAGGGTGCATTAGGAGGAAAAGGGGAATCCAGTATCATAGATTGTATACGCTTCTCATGATTTCTCAAGAGATTTAACGCTACTGTTGTTCCATGTGATACACCATATACATTCCACGTATCAATTCCTAAACTGGCTCGAATACTTTCTGCATCTTCTGCCGATTGAAAGGAACTGAAGGTGGCAATATCAATGCCTTCTGAGAAATGTTTAATCCGGCATTTTTTCAATAATTCATTTCTATGGGAATTCAGTTGCTCCGGTGAAAGTTTATCAGCTACACGTTTAAGTGAATCATCCAGGTCCGGGCATAAACTGGGCTCAGAATAACCGGTTCCCCGGTAATCAAAAAATACAAGCGACCGAGTTTCCCTGATCTGCTTCCAGGTGGCTGACTTCAGGTAGTTTGGGAGGTTTCCTAATGTGGCAATACCCGGACCGCCATGCAGATATAAAAGAGGTTTTTCCTTAGTTGCACTTAGGGGAGATGCGACTGCAACAGCCAGTTTAAAATTGCCTGCTGATTTATTGAAAGCATCCCTGGATACCGGGATCAGGTAACAACTGACGCTGGCACTATCAGCCCAGGAATCAGCAAGGCCGATTGTTGAGCAGGGGCATTTAAACTTTTCTGCCTGGGCATAAACGCTGACTGAATGTATCACCAGCCAGCATAGCGCAAGCACTTTAGATATCATACTCTAATTTACTGAATCCGGATCAGTTTATCACCGCACTGATTTTCTCCCATAACGCATTGTCAAACCCGGATACTGCAAAATCAGGATTGTCTGGATTCGATGCCTGTCCCATTCGAATCACTACCATTTTTTTGCTGGGGATTACATACACGCGTTGATCACCGGCACCCATACCCGCGAACATATCTGCAGGAGCATTCGGAATAAGTGTTCCCTGGTACACCGTCTGATCACTTGGCAGCATATACTTGGATTTACCATTTAAC
>JAGKTB010000011.1:0-7614 GCA_018993145.1 Flavihumibacter sp. | reverse complement strand
ACATTCCATTGAAGGAACGCTTGGAATGCAGTACCAGAAGTCGTTATCTAAATATAGTTTTACAGAAGGTTTGCAATTCCCATCTGATTCCTACCAGAAAATTATCAGTGCTGCAACTAAATCAGATGGAAGTTCATCTGAGACAGAGTTTGCTTTCCTTTCTTATTTTGGACGTGTAAACTATAAGTTTGACGACAAATATCTCTTATCGCTCAGTCTGCGTAGAGATGCTTCATCCCGTTTCGGTAGAAATTCACGCTACGGATATTTCCCAGCTGCTTCAGTTGGCTGGATCATTTCGGATGAGAAGTTTTTCAATAAAAGCGACTTTTTATCTTTCCTGAAGTTAAAAGCCAGCTATGGTGTTGTGGGTAATGCTGAAATCGGAAACTTCCCTCAACTTGGCCTGTTTACCGGGGATGCCGGATATGCAGGAAGTGGTGGTCAGCGTCCTTCCCAAATTCCTAACCCGGATCTGAAATGGGAAACTACCGCACAGTTTGATGTAGGTATTAATTATGGATTTTTCAATAACAGAATCACCGGTGAAATTGATTACTATATTAAAAAGACCTCCGATTTGTTGCTGAATGTAAACGTACCAGCAACAACAGGATTTAACACACAAGTTCGAAATGTTGGTAGTCTTGAAAATAAGGGCGTTGAGTTTGTATTGAATACAGAAAACCTGGTTGGTAAATTCAGATGGTCAACCAATATTAACCTTGCATATAATCGTGGCCGTGTTACTGATATTGATGGTCAGATTATTGAAGGTGGTATCAGCAGTATGAACCGCGTTATGGAAGGCCAACCAATTGGTGTTTTTTACACAGTTGAATATGCTGGTGTAGATCCGCAGAATGGTGATGCACTTTTCTATAGAAATACAAACAATAACGGACAGTTAGACAAGACAACCGTTAATGCCAGTGGTTACAATCAGGCGCAACGTATAGTTACAGGCGATCCGAATCCGGATTGGATTTTCGGAATTACCAATAACTTCTCCTATAAAGGATTTGATCTTTCAGTTTTCTTTAATGGCGTTTTTGGAAACCAGATCAATATTTATGGTATGGGTCGGTATTCCTCTGCTAACTTCCGCTTCGAAGACAACCAGACAAGGGATCAACTTGCTGCCTGGACCACACCATGCCAGGTTACCAATGTTCCACAAGCAAGATTGTTCTTCAACAATGGTGCACAGGTTAGTAGCCGTTACATCGTTGATGGTTCCTTCATGCGCTTACGTAATATAACCTTAGGATACAACCTGCCAAAAGCTATAACATCAAAAATTAAACTGGACAGAGTGCGATTGTATGTTAGTGGTCAGAACCTGTTAACATTTACTAATTATCCATATTGGGATCCGGAAGTTAATGCTGATTCATTTGATTCCAATATTGCTAAAGGAAATGACTTCTACACACCACCACAGCCAAAAACTGTTTTATTTGGTCTGAACATCGGTCTGTAATTGAAGTGTTTGATTGTTTATTTTAATATTTAAATTATGAGAATTTCGATAATAGCTATAGCATTAACCGCAATATTTGCTTCTTGCGAAAAGGGGCTCAATATTGAGCCAACCGCAAGTATTTCAGCTGAAAGGGCGCTCCTGACTGAAAGCGATGTGCGTGTAACCTTGATTGGTGCCTATGATGGTCTCCAAAGGGCTACAGTTCTTGGAGGTGATATTCAGGTAATCAACGAATTACTGGGTAATACCGATAATATTCGATTTACCGGTACTTTTGCAGGTTTGTCGGACATTGCTTTCCTTGAAATGTCAGCTCCTAATACGTTTGCTCGTGATACCTGGGCTGCAGCTTATAACACCATTCTTCGTTCAAACTATGTGCTCTCTGCACTGGATAAAGTAACCTCTTCCCAGGCTACAAAGGATCGTTTTGAAGGAGAAGCTTTATTTATCAGGGGTGTTTTATATTTTGAATTGGTTAAATTGTTTGGTAAAGCATGGGGTGATGGAGATAACAATGCAAACCCTGGTGTTCCAATTATACTTGCTCCGACAACTTCAGTTACGCCTGAGAGTTATGTTTCCAGAAATAGCGTTGCACAAGTATATCAAAGAGCAATTGATGATTTGACTAGAGCTGAAAGTCTTCTTCCTGCAAGGAATTCTTTTTATGCAACAAAAGCTGCTGCTGCTGCAGTACTTTCAAGGATAGCATTAATGCAGGGCGATTATGCAACTGCACGAGATGCAGCAAATCGCGTAATTGAAAGCGGTATTTATTCCTTAACACCCTCTTTTGCGGAGTTATGGGTAATTAATCCAAATGGAACTGATTTCACAACTGAAAATGTTTTCGGTATGAAAGTAACTGTTCAGGACGGAACAAATAGCTTGAATACCTACTTTGGGACTGGTATTGGCTCAATCCCTGGAACTGCTGGTCGTTCTGATTGTAAAATTCTGCAAGCTCATATTGATAAATATGAAGACGGTGATTTCAGGGGTGATTTCTTCCAGCAGGTTGGTTCTTTCACTTATACACGTAAGCATCTTTCCAGATTTGGCAACGTTGCATATATACGTTTAGCCGAAATGTATCTGACAAGAGCAGAAGCTAACTTCAGATTGGGTACTTCAGTTGGAAATACACCAGTTGACGATATCAATATTATTCGTAACAGGGTTAACATCGCTGACCTTACCACAATAACTTTGAATGATATCTTGAACGAACGATATCTTGAACTCGCATTTGAAGGAGAACGTATGGCTGATATTAAACGTACACGTGGAACTGCTGATGGAATTGCATGGAATTCACCATTGTTAATTCTACCTATTCCTCAACGTGAAATTGATGTGAATCCGAACCTCGTTCAGAACGAAGGGTACTAATTGTTTAATTAAAATTTTCAATAAACTGTATCCAGAAAGCAGCCCATTTTATAGTTTTATTTAAACGACAAGAGGCGGTAGTTTTACTACCGCCTCTTGTTTATTTCCCTATAATAATTGTCTGATCAAATCCTATCGTATCAGTTAGAGATTAATCACTTCGTAAGGTAGAGTATACATCACATTTGTGTTGCCGTCAAAAATCGGCCATTGTGATTGGAAGCCCCAGCCCTGATTCGTTGTTCCTGTTCCAAAATAGAAATTTCTATTTATAATGAAATTTCTGATTATTGGGTCATTCGTTCTAACAGTACTGGAAACATTTACGCTTGTTGTGACTCCATTATATGAATAACTTACTGTTGAGGTTAATGTGCTTGGATCATTATTATCTTCTTCATAAATTCCAAGAGCCTGTTCGACCTTTTCAGAAGTCCAATTAGTGTCCCATAAAGTTAACACCTGCTTCCAGGTTCCCTTTCTAATTTCTTTTCTTTTCATATTCACTGCTATGAACGGGAACCCTGGATTTACATTTCCATTCGCATCTGCTGTGGCAAAACCACGTCCAAATCTTAACTCCGACCCACCACCATTCCTAATGGAAATCAATTTATCGTATTGTTTGGTACATTTTACCCAACCTAAATAAACTTTATATATTGTAACTCCTGTTATTGGAGGATTAGGTGGTGGAGGTGGATCACTTCTTACATCCATAATATTAATAATATGCGTAGCCTTTGTTAACTCAGCATAGTTATCATTAACTGTAACTGTTCGCCACCGAAGTTGTCGTGGAGCGTCTCTTCCAGCTTGATAATAATAGGGTTCATTTCCTGGTCCAGAATCCGCTTCTCTGTCGGCTGCGACTAAAGTCACCAAGCGCTGCATTTGATCTGTTACTGTATTTAATCCGGGTGTACCAGGATTATAAAGACTTCCCCAGTTTTCTGAATATGGGAAATATATTTTAATGCTATTAACATTAAATACTTCAAGTGGTAAAGAATCCAGCGCAACCATCACATCTGAAGAATTACTATTTGCTGATGACCCTACTTCATCAGAAAGGTATCCAGAATAGTATTTTTGAATTAATGGATATGACTTTTTATTTAATTGTTTTTTGAATTCTTCTTTAAATATACCATGGTCAATTTTCATTTCAAGAAATGCCGGATGATTATATAATCCAATTCTGTTTGGAGACAACAGACTTGTAATTGAAATAGACTCATCTGGTTCAAAAGATGAATAAATTGCTGCATTTACCTCATCTAGCGCATTTTGATTTAAATACACAGATTGTAAAACCTCTTTTAGCTCTTTTATCAATGCGATTTTAGTCCTATCAGCGTTTGAAAGGCTGGGGTCTAAATCGGGATTATAATTATTAAAATCTTGATCAAGGTTTTTTTTACACGAGCTAAAAGCAAGTAAAGTGATTAATAAATAGGTTATAAACTTCATAAATAGTTAATTTGGAAAGATTCATTGTTAGAAATAAGGTTGTTGTTTCGATAGATTTTTTCAGGAACAGGTTTTGATAAATAATTTTATTAAGGGAAATATTTTCCATCATGTCCAAATATTTATATGGATAAGATGTTATACCTTATGAATATATAAAGCTAGATTGGTTTCTTTTTTAATATTACACCAAAAGGCATTTTGTAGGTACCAAACTAGTTTTAGAATGTATAAAAAGTGACTTTTGATAAGTAAGTTTTATAGCTGTTCTTTCAAACAAAAAAGCTACCTGATATCAGGTAGCTTTTTACTTTTTACAACTTTATCTCTTCCTCATGGTCATCGTAAAAGTGAAACTCAGTGAGGTGATAGTTGGTATTTGCCTGTAATTTGATGTTTTGTTTGAAACGACGCTTCCATTTCCAGAATTTGCTGAAGATCCAGCCCTTGGTGAGATAAGCATACATAATCGGATGCACCACAAGGGTCAGGTTGGAATGCTTATGTGTAATGAGATAATTCAGGTTCTTTTCGATTTCATCTTCAAGAACCAGTGAAGAGGATATTTTACCTGTACCATTACAACTGGGACAAACCTCCATTGTATTGATGTTCAGCTCCGGTTTCATCCGCTGACGCGTGATTTGCATCAAACCGAATTTGGAGATCGGTAAGACGGCATGTTTGGCACGGTCGGGTTTCATCATAGCCTCCATCGCGTCCATCAGCTTCTTTTTATTCTCGGGTAGCTTCATGTCGATGAAGTCTACTACGATAATACCACCCAGATCGCGCAAACGTAACTGACGGGCGATTTCCTCAGCAGCTTCCATATTCGTTTCCAGGGCATTCTGCTCCTGGTTATTGCTCACACTTTTGTAACCACTGTTCACGTCAATGACATGCAGGGCTTCCGTATGTTCAATAATCAGGTAAGCACCACTGGGCAGGTTAACAGTCTTGCCAAATGCTGCTTTTACCTGCTTGGTTACACCATACTGATCAAATATGGGAGAGCCATTGTGATAAAACGAAACGATATCTGCTTTATCAGGAGCAATACGCTGAATATAGGTTTTGGTATCGTTGTAGAGATTCCGGTCGTTCACTACGATGCGGTTGAAATCTTCATTGAGCAAATCCCGCAACATACTGGTGGTCTTGGTTTGCTCACTGAGGATTTTGGCCGGCGCAGCTGCCCCTTTTAAGTTCTGCTGAATCGTTTTCCAGGTTTCTACCAGTGCCAGTAAATCCTCATGCAGCTCAGCTGTGTTTTTACCTTCCGCCGCAGTTCTTACAATTACCCCAAAATTCTTGGGCTTGATCGCTTCAATGATTTTTTGCAGGCGCTTTCGTTCATCCGCAGAATGAATCTTACGGGAAACTGCCACAACATCATTAAAGGGGGTAATAACCACGAATCGCCCGGGTAGCGATATTTCACAGCTCAGTCGCGGCCCTTTGGCTGCAATTGGTTCTTTCAGAATCTGCACCAGGATATTAGGCTTGCCACCCAATACCTCATTGATCTTACCGGTTTTTACGATTTCAGCTTCGACCTCAAACTTACCGAAGTCAAAGCTGCCGGAATTATCAACAATGGATTGCTGTGTGAATTTGAGGAGCGACTTGGCATAGGGACTCAGATCGGTATAATGCAAAAAAGCATCCTTTTCGAACCCTACATCCACAAATGCAGCGTTCAAGCCAGGTATCAGTTTGCGTACCTTCCCTAAATATAAATCCCCGACAGCAAAACTGGCATCTGCTTTTTCATTATGCAGTTCGACCAGCTTTTTGTCTTCCAGGAGAGCTATCTCAACACCCTGAGGCGCTGAGTTAATAATTAATTCCTTGTTCAAGCGAGTAATCTTTTAACATCAGTCCAATCTCACCAAAAGGAACTCAGCTGTGTTTGATAGGAACGATGGTTTTTAGTTTTTTGCAATAATCACCTACAACCACGTAAAACGAACAGCTGAAAGGGAATAAAGCCGGAATAAGATAATTCATTCCGGCTTTATATAAAGGCGTTGAAAGAAGGAAAATTATTTCTTCTTCTTATGACGATTCTTTCTCAATCTTTTTTTCCGCTTGTGCGTCGCAATCTTATGACGCTTTCTTTTTTTACCACAAGGCATCTTCAGTACTATTTACAATGTTAACAATTCAAATCACTTCAGTTGTTTGATACGCTTATCCAGTTCCGCTTTTAATACCGGATTCTCGATATGTTCGGCAGCGTGCTCATACCATTCAATCGCTTTCGCTTTATCGCCTTTCCGTTCGTATCCTTCTGCCAGCATCAGCAACACTTCCAGATTATGAGGTTCAGATAAGGCAACTTTCTCCAGGCGTTCAACGGCTTTGTCGTATTGCCCCGATACAATTCCTCCGATTCCCAACATCTTCTGCGCATACATATTGGTGGAATCTTTCCTGCTTACTTCCAGAATTTTCTGGATGCCCTGCATCACCGCCTGGGGATTTTCTGCGGAAGCTCCGAAAATATAAGTGCTTCCCAATCCCACTTGCAGTGAATCATTGGAAGGATTCAACGCAATTGCTTTTTCAAATAACTCTTTCGACTCGCCGGCAAGCCAGGATTTTAATCCCGGATCCTCCACTGCGCGGAGGTTATCCAACAAGATTCGGGCTGCAAAGGTGAGACTTTTTTCAGAATTTTCCAACTTGGCCGCTTCCGAGGTATAATAGGCGAATGGAACAAAGGCCCTGGCAGAGTCACTCCAGAACCTGGCCAGCTGCTGATAATTCTTGATTTTTTGCTCTTTTACATCCCCCCGAACCACGGCTTCGCTTAACCCATTTACATAAGTTTGCTGCGATTCACTGAGTTTTGCAGTAGCTCCTTTGATAACAGACTGAATATCAAATGTTTCAGAAGGTGCAGAAACAGTTGCCCCTGCCTTTGCCTTTACAGGCGGGGTCGTCTTGCCAAAGAAAAAAACTACCAGTAGCAGAAGAACACCGCCTCCTACTACTAAAAATTGCTGCTTTTTCAAATCCTACATTTAAGGCAGCAAAATTACATTTCTTCGTCGGGGTTTGGTTGCCCTTCCTTAACTGTTTTGAGTTTTGTTACTTCCTGCACAAATTCCTTGGCAGGTTTAAAGGCGGGAATAAAATGTTCGGGAATCTCTACCGCAACATTCTTTGTGATGTTACGCCCGATTTTGGCTGCTCGCTTTTTCGTAATAAAGCTGCCAAAACCCCGGATGTAAATGTTCTCTCCCTGCGAC
>JAGKTB010000215.1:0-5428 GCA_018993145.1 Flavihumibacter sp. | reverse complement strand
ACGATTCACTTCACCATCCATCTTACGGAAAAGATCAAAAGCTTCCATTTTATAAATTACCAATGGATCTTTTTGCTCCAGGTAAGCTGTCTGCACACTTTGCTTCAGGTCATCCATGGCACGCAGATGCTCTTTCCAGGAATCATCAATGAGTGCCAGCGTGATGGTTCTTTCCAATGCATTGGTTAATTCCCGGCCGTTGGTATCAAGTGTCTTCTGCATATTGCTTAACACGTTGATGCCTTTACGTCCATCCGTAAATGGTACTACCACATTTTCAATATGACTTCCCTGTGTGCTGCGGATATTCTGGAATACCGGAACTGCCTGCTGACCAATAGCCTGCATTTTCTGCTGGTATCTTTCGGTTGCTTCCTGGTACAAACGATCTGCCAGTTGCTGTGCATTGCCAGATTTGAACTCTGCTGCTGTAATCTGAGTGTCCAGTCCAAAATTCATGATGGCACCCAGTTTGAATCCTTCAAAGTCATCCTGTTCTCTGAAAGAGGTTACCAGTCCTTCCGCCACACCATAAAATGCATTGTCCAGATCAAGCGCCAGGCGCTCTCCAAACAGGGCGTGATTACGTTTCTTATAAACCACATTCCGCTGTTTGTTCATTACATCATCATATTCAAGCAAGCGCTTACGGATACCAAAGTTGTTTTCCTCCACTTTCTTCTGCGCTCTTTCAATGCTCCTGGTTATCATGCTGTGCTGGATCACTTCCCCTTCTTTGTATCCCATCCGGTCCATCAGGGAAGCAATTCGGTCTGATCCAAACATACGCATCAGGTCATCTTCCATGGATACATAGAACTGAGAAGTTCCCGGGTCTCCCTGGCGACCGGCACGTCCGCGTAACTGGCGGTCGACACGACGACTCTCATGGCGCTCAGTACCAATAATTGCCAATCCACCTGCTTCTTTCACTCCTGGGCCCAGTTTGATATCCGTACCACGTCCCGCCATGTTGGTGGCGATGGTTACCGCACCTGCCAAACCTGCTTCGGCTACCACCTGGGCTTCCCTTGCGTGCTGCTTGGCGTTCAATACATTGTGAGGAATCTTTTTACCCTGCAACATCCGGCTTAACAATTCACTTACTTCAACTGAAGTGGTACCTACCAGTACGGGTCTGCCGGCATTCCGCAGTTGCTCAATTTCTTCAATTACTGCAGTGAATTTTTCTTTCCTTGTTTTGTACACCAAATCCTGCTGATCCTTTCTTGAAATAGGCAGGTTGGTAGGAATCGTTACCACATCCATTTTGTAGATATCCCACAATTCAGCTGTTTCTTTTTCCGCAGTCCCTGTCATACCCGCCAGTTTGTGGTACATCCTGAAATAATTCTGGAGGGTGATGGTAGCATAGGTTTGTGTCGCTGCTTCGATCTTCACATTTTCCTTCTCTTCAATCGCCTGGTGTAAGCCATCTGAATAACGACGACCTTCCATAATACGACCTGTCTGTTCATCCACAATCTTCACCTGTCCTTCAATTACTACATACTCTACATCCTTGTCAAACAGGGTGTAGGCTTTCAGTAATTGCTGGATGGTATGAATGCGATCCGCCTTTAATGTGTATTCGTTTAACAGCGCTTCCTTTTGCTGCAGTTTGTCTTCTGCGCTGGCAGTTGCGTCTGCTTCAATTTCTCCCAGTTTGGAACTAATGTCTGGCAGTACAAAGAAATCAGGATCTTCCCCGGAACGGGTGATCATCTGAATCCCTTTTTCAGTCAGATCTACAGAGTTGTTTTTCTCATCAATATAGAAGTACAATTCGGCATCTACTTTTGGCATCTCTTTCGACTGATCCGCCAGGTAATAGTTTTCCGATTTCTGTAGTTTTACTTTTACACCGGGTTCACTCAGAAATTTAATAAGCGCACTCGTTTTGGGCAAGCCACGATAGGCGCGCATCAGGGCAAGACCCCCATCTTTAGGGTCATCATTTCCTTCTGCAATCTTTTTTCTTGCTTCAATCAGGAATTTATTCACCACCTGTTTCTGTGCTTCTACCAATTGAAGAACCCGTGGTTTTAAAATATGGTATTGCTGGTCTTCACCGCGAGGTACCGGTCCGGATATAATGAGTGGTGTACGCGCATCGTCAATCAATACGGAGTCCACTTCATCCACCATGGCAAAATGATGTTTCCGCTGTACCATTTCATCCGGACTGTGCACCATATTATCACGCAGGTAATCAAAGCCAAATTCATTATTGGTACCATATGTGATATCCGCCATATAGGCTCTTCTGCGCTCTTCACTGTTAGGTTGGTGCTTGTCGATGCAATCCACAGTCAATCCAAGCCATTCGAAAATGGGGCCATTCCATTCTGAGTCGCGGCGGGCCAGGTAATCGTTCACCGTTACAATATGAACTCCTTCGCCAGCCAGTGCATTCAGATAGGCGGGCAGGGTAGATACCAGGGTCTTACCTTCACCGGTTGCCATCTCCGCAATTTTTCCGGAATGCAGCACAAATCCACCAATCAACTGTACATCGTAATGCACCATATTCCAGGTGACGGTATTACCACCCGCTGTCCAGCTATTGCTAAAATGGGATTGATCGCCTTCGATTTTTATGTGTTCTTTTTTAACTGCCAGTTGCCTGTCCAGGTCAGTGGCACTGGAGATCATAACCGGATTTTCCTTGAAGCGGCGGCTGGTCTCTTTTACTACTGCAAATGCCTCCGGAGCGATCTCTTTCAGCACTTCTTCAAGCTGCTCGTTTTTCTTCTTTTTGAGTTTGTCAACCTCCTGGTAAATTGCGTCCTTTCCGGAGAAATCACTGAAGGGCAGCGCTTCCGCCTGGGCGTTCAGTTGTGCAATTTCTTCATTTATGGAGCTTACATGTTGTTGGATCCGATCCTTGAATTCCTTTGTCTTGGCTCGCAACTGATCGTTGCTAAGTGATTGATAAGCAGCAAAATATTCATTCGCCTTAGCTACTAATGGCTGGATGCTTTTAACGTCTTTTTCTGATTTGCTTCCGCCAAATAGTTTCTGAATAAAACCTAACATCGTTTTGGGTATTGTCTTAAAAGATTTCGTTTCTGCGCGTAATTACCTCTGTCAATTTCAGTGCTACACTTCCTGTTTAGTCAAATTGTCAGGCTGGCAAAGGTACGGCAAGCCAACCGGAATTGGAAGAGCCACATTTTCCATGCGGGATTTATTGAAATTACCTGTTTTCTTTTACCTTTGCGGCCAAATTGAGGAAAATCACCCTACTATGTCAGGAGCATTAAAAGAAGTACGCAACCGGATCAAATCCGTTCAGAGCACTCAGCAAATCACCAAAGCCATGAAAATGGTTAGTGCCGCCAAATTGCGCCGTGCACAGGATGCGATTCTTCAGATGCGTCCGTATGCTACCAAACTGCAGGAAATGCTGTCCAATATCGTCAGCAATTCTGAAGGTGAAGTAGGGGGATCCCTGGCTACCGAGCGTCCGGTAGAAAAAGTGCTGCTGATTGTTATTACCAGTGATCGCGGACTGGCAGGTGCCTACAATGCCAACATTATTAAAGCTGCCAAAGCGGTTATTGCTGAGCGTTACAGTGCCCAGCAGGCCCAGGGAAATGTGAAGATCTGGAACATTGGTAAAAAAGGATATGAGGCCATGCTGAAAGCCAACTACAAGGCAGACGCTACTTATAAAGACATTTTCCTTGATCTCCGTTTCGAAACAGTTCAGGCATGCGCCCAGGCTGCTGTAAAGGCCTTTGAAAACAAGGAGTTTGATGTAGTTGAAATTGTATACAGTGAATTCAAGAATGCCGCCACCCAGCGTTTTGTGGTAGAGCGTTTCCTGCCGATTCCCAAGGTTACAGCTGCAGCTAATGCCAAAAAAAGCGATTTCATTTTTGAGCCCAATAAAGAAGAACTGATTGCGGAACTGATGCCCAAAATTCTGAACACCCAGTTATACAAGGCGGTACTGGATGCCAACGCATCTGAACACGGTGCCCGTATGACGGCCATGGATAAGGCATCTGAAAACGCGAACGAACTGCTTCGCAGTCTGAAGATCAGCTACAACCGCGCCCGTCAGGCTGCCATCACTACCGAACTGACCGAGATCGTAAGTGGTGCTGCTGCGCTCCAGGGCTAATTTCAGGGGCTTTTCCACATTGTGTATAACTCCATTTCCTGTTTTTAGCATTTTTGAGAAGCTTGCGGCATGTTCATTGCTGCCTTAGCATAGGATTGTGTGTAATGGAAATTAAAATGTCGAAACCATGGAAATCGGAAATATCATCCCTCATATTGAAGCCCTCATTTTTGCAAGCGAAAAACCGCTGGGTGCCATCGAACTGACAGATCTTATCAACCAGGCTTTTGGCTTTATGGAAGATAAGTTGACGCTGGATCAGATTGAAGCCGGCATTGAGGGTATCGTTGAAAAATACCAGTCAGAGTTTTATCCATTTGAACTCCGTTTCAGCGGTGGTGGCTGGCAATTCCTTACCAAGAAGGAATACCACAAAACCGTTGCCCAGCTGAATGGTGATAAATTCCTCAAGCGCCTGAGTCCGGCTGCAATGGAAACCCTTGCGATTATTGCCTACAAACAACCTATCACCAAAGGTGAGATTGAAGCGATCCGTGGCGTTAGTGCTGATTACTCCATCCAGAAATTACTCGAGAAAGAATTGATTGTGATCAGTGGCCGTAATGAGGATATGCCTGGTAAACCCCTGGTGTATACAACCTCCCGCTCCTTCATGGATTATTTCGGATTAAATGGTCCGGAAGACCTCCCGCGTATCCGGGAAGTACTGGCTGACCAGGTAGTGGAACCAACACTCTTGAACGGCGGACAAGTTCATGTTGCCAATGGCGATGATGAGGCCATTACTGATACACTGGTTGAAACCATTGAAGATACAGACACCAACCGTGTATGGCTGGTTAGTGAAACTGGTGAATTACTGGAAGCAGATGACCAGCAGGAGGAAGACAATCAACAGGAAGACGCAGCTCCGGAAGAAGATCCTGAACAATAAGCAGCACTCCCTTCTCAAATAAGACAGAACTGCAGTATATTCGCCAAATTTGCAAGCAATCTAGTTATGTCTTATTTATCGGATGAAACGCTGGTGCAGTTAGCACAGGAATATGGTACGCCTCTTTACGTGTACAATGCCAATCAAATTAGTGAGCAGTACAATAAATTGCAGTACGCCTTTAAAAAGGTGAACGCACGTTTCTTTTATGCCTGTAAAGCACTCAGCAATATCAATGTGCTTAAATACATTGAATCACTCGGAGCATCACTGGATTGCGTAAGCATTCATGAAGTGCAACTCGGTCTTAAAGCCGGTTTTACACCCGACAGAATTCTGTTTACCCCCAACTGTGTTGATTTTGCCGAAGTAGATGAAGGTAAAAAACTCGGGGTTAATAT
>JAGKTB010000214.1:0-4542 GCA_018993145.1 Flavihumibacter sp. | reverse complement strand
TTTGGTTATGAATTCGAGCGTAAAATTCGGGTTTATATTGTAGATAAAGCAGGAGTGGAGGCAGGTAAGTTTGAAATTCCTTTGTATTCCTCCTCCAGTTCTGATATGCGGGAAGAAATCAGAAGATTTAATGGCGTTACCTACAATCTTGAGAATGGTAAAGTAGTTGAAACAAAACTGGATAGCAAGGAAATATTTACCGAGAAAATTTCAAAGAACAGGAGCGATAAGAAGTTTTCCATGCCGGCATTAAGGGAAGGGTCCATTTTTGAACTCAGCTATTTATTGAAATCAGATTATTTGTTTCAATTCCGGGAATGGGCTTTTCAGCATCCGTATCCTGTTTTGTGGAGTGAATATGAAATCGAAGTGCCGATTATTTTTGATTTTGTTCACCTGACCCAGGGTTATCATCCTTATCATATCAATTCAACCAAAGAAGTTCCCAGAAACTATCATTTAAGAAATAATAATTCCACCTACAGTTATCTGACAGGACCGAAGGAATATGATGTAAGCACGATTGCTCTGCAACGTCGTTGGGTCATGAAAGAGATGCCAGCATTAAAATCGGAAAGTTATATTACCTCGCTGGAGAATTACCGTAGTAAAATTGAATTTCAATTAGCCAGTATTCGGTTGCCTGAACAGGCGCCCAATATGATCATGGAAAACTGGCCGAAAGTTACTGCTGATTTAATGAAAAGTGAAGAGTTTGGAGAAGCAATGAGGAAGGTGGATGGATCTATGGATGAAGTATTGAAATCGCTACTGACTGGCATCAGTGATCCAACTGCAAAAGCCAAACGCATTTATGAATATATCCGGGATAATTTTTCCTGGAATGGCAATCAGAGCATTTATGCCAGCGGCAACCTGAAAAATGTAATCAAAAACAAAACCGGGTCTGTGGCAGACCTGAATTTATTATTGGTTGCTGCATTAAAAAATAATGGATTCACTGCTTATCCGGTCATTCTAAGTACGCGGGATCGCGGGTATACGCATGATAAGTATCCTTTGATTGAACGGTTCAATTATGTGATATGTGTAGTACAGATTGGCATGCAGGATTATTTTCTGGATGCTTCTGATGCTGACCTCGGGTTTGGTCGCCTGCCGGTTCGTTGTTACAATGGACATGCAAGGATATTGATGGAAGATCCGATAGCTATCAATTTATCTGCAGATTCCCTGGTGGAAAAAAAAGTCACCCTGGCTACTCTAGTTGCTTCACCCCAAAATCTAAAGGGTAACATTCAATCCAATCCCGGGTATCTCGAATCCAGTTATTACAGAAAACAAATTCGTGAAAGTGGTCAGGATGCTTTTTTCAACAGTATTAAAACGAGGTTCGGATCAGATTTCGAAATCAGTGATACCCAAATTGATTCATTGCAGAAAAAAGACCTGCCCATTAAAATCAGCTATAGTTTTGAATCTAAAAAAGAAGCTGCTGCTGATGTGATATATATTGATCCGGTTCTGGAACCATTCAGCACTGAAAATCCATTCAAGTCAGCTAATCGTTTTTACCCGGTTGAGATGCCTTACCGGATGGATGAAACCTATTTGATGAGTTTTGAAATACCGGCTGGATATAAAGTGGATGAATTACCCAAATCCACCAAAGTGGGGTTGAATGATGGCGACGGTTATTTCGAATACCTGATTTCTGCGGAACCTACCCGGATTCAATTGAGAACAAGGGTGGTGTTAGCGAAAGCTAATTTCTCTCCCAGTGAATATGAAACCTTACGGGAGTTTTTCGGCTTTGTTATTAAAAAGCAGGCTGAACAAATTGTACTGAAAAAAAATAATCCATGATTGGACCTGTAGAAATTTCATGAATTTTTGCTCAGGTATTTTGAATTTTCACTAAAATTTATATTTTTCGGGCTGTAAACACTAAACCTTTATTCTATCAAGATTCCTTTATCTGTTTTTTTTTTTCCTATCCTTATTCATTTTCCCTGCCCTTGCTCAAGACAAACCCGCCTTTAAATTTGGTAAAGTTAGTCCGGAAGATTTCAAGCAATCCCTTCCTTCTTTTGATACCGGTGCACATGCAATCATCCTGGGGGATATGGGCTATTCACGCGTTGTACCTAACAATGATGGAGGATTTGGTTATGAATTCGAGCGTAAAATCCGGGTTTATATTGTAGATAAAAACGGTATTGATGCCGGGAAGTTTGAAATCCCCCTGTACTCCAGTTCCAGCAATGATATGAAAGAAGAGGTTCGGCGCTTCAATGGTGTGACCTATAACCTGGAGAATGGAAATATAGTAGAAACCAAACTGGAGAACAGCCAGGTATTTACCGAAAAGATTACCAAAAACAGGAGTGATAAAAAATTCTCCATGCCCGCCCTGCGCGAAGGCTCCATTTTTGAATTGAGTTATATGCTCAAATCAGATTACCTGTTTCAGTTCCGCGACTGGGCATTTCAGAATGAGTATCCAACCTTGTGGAGTGAATACGAAGTGGAGATTCCTGAATATTTTGATTATGTGTACCTGACGCAGGGATATCATTCCTATCACATCAATACCAATAAAGAAGCTTCGCGCACCTACCGTATAAGAGGAGGCAGAAGCTCTACTTCCTCTGCCGCGGGGAATGATATTGTGCTAACCGGATTGGCAAAAATGAAACGCTGGGTAATGAAAGATGTTCCGGCACTGAAATCCGAGAGTTTCATTACTACGCTGGAAAATTACAGGAGTAAGATTGAGTTCCAGTTATCTAGCATACGGTATCCCAACCAGGCACCCGTAATGGTAATGGAAAACTGGCAGAAAGTAACTTCCGATCTGATGAAGTCAGAGAGCTTTGGCCAGGCCATGGATCGGGTGGATGGCAGCCTGGAAGACCTGATTAAACCGCATGTTGCAGGCATCAACGATCCAACAGAAAAAGCCAAACGGATCTATGAATATTTTCGGGATAACTTCACCTGGAATGGATATGGTGGCATTTACACCAGTGGTAATCTTAAAAATGTTATCAAAACAAAAACAGGAAGTATTGGCGATATCAACCTGATGCTGATTGCTGCCCTTAAATCTTTTGGTTATACCGCGTACCCAATTATTCTGAGTACCCGCAGCCGGGGTTATACACATGAACTCTATCCCCTGATGGATCGGTTTAACTATGTGGTTTGTGCTGTATTGATCGGTGATAGTGATTACCTGCTGGATGCATCAGACCCCGACCTGGGTTTTGGTCGCCTTCCGAACAGGTGCTATAACGGGCATGCACGTGTGTTAATGCAGGATCCGCTTCCCATCAGCCTGGCAGCTGATTCCATCCTTGAAAGAAAAGTAACACTGGCCACACTGGTTGCTTCACCACAGGATGTAAAAGGAAGTATACAATCCAGTATGGGTTATTTTAGTTCAACTTATTACCGTGGCCTGGTGCGTGAAAAAGGAGAGGACGCAGTTTTCAATTCCATTAAAACCAGATTCGGTTCAGAATATGAAATCAGTAACACGCATATTGATTCCCTGAAGAAAAAGGATCTGCCAATTAAAATTACCTACGATTTTCAGACCAAAAATGAAGAAGCGGATGTGCTTTATATTGACCCTATCTTAGATCCATTCAGTAAAGAGAATCCCTTTCAGTCGCCCAAACGTTTTTATCCTGTTGAAATGCCTTACCGCATCGACGAATCCTACCTGTTGAATTTTGAAATTCCGGAAGGTTATAAAGTGGATGAAATGCCCAAGTCGGCAAAAGTGGGACTGAATGATGGCGATGGTTATTTTGAATACCTGGTATCTTCAGAGCCTGGCCGGATTCAGCTGAGAACCCGCGTGGTATTGGCGAAAGCCTATTTCACCCCGGAGGAATATGAATCCCTGAGGGAGTTTTTTGGCTTTGTTATTAAAAAGCAATCTGAACAAATCGTATTGAAAAAAGCCACTCCATGAAAAACAAACTAACACTCTTCCTGCTGGTTCAGCTGGTGATTGCCGGAACTGTCAGGGCAGATGAATATCCCTCCTTCACCATTCCGAAAGGATTGCTGAAATATGCCAATTCCGTAATCCGGAAACAGGAAACCATCCTGGAAATTCACTCCGAAAAAAAGGTGACCATCAGGGAACATTTTGTATTGACTGTGCTGAATGAGGCTGGTGCCCGATACGCGTACTGGAGTGATACCTATGATAAAATGTCCAGCATCGACAAGATTGAAGGCAATCTGTACAATGCAATGGGACAAAAAATACGGAGTCTGAAAAAATCAGAAATCACGGATTTGCCTGTGCAGGGAGCCGGACAAATGATTGTGGATGACAGGGTAAAGTATCATTCATTCGAACACCGGGAATATCCTTACACAATTGAGTATATCTCTGAAACCACCAATAATCAAACTATGTTTCTGCCAGGCTGGAGCCCGATCCGGGGAAGAGGTATGGCAGTGGAAAACAGCAGTTTTGTTATCATTTCAGATCCGGTTTATACCTATCGTACCAAGACCTGGAACATCTCAGGGAAAGGAATTTCTACCAGTAATGGA
>JAGKTB010000213.1:0-3515 GCA_018993145.1 Flavihumibacter sp. | reverse complement strand
TAAATTCGTAAGCTACCAAAATAAAACAGAGTTTTGTGCTGGAAAAATAAAAATGTTCAATGGCTGCAATTTTGTTTAAATGGATGTTGGTTTCCTGGATGAGCTGGATGCATCCATTTTATGTGGGAGTAACCGAAGTGCAACACAATAAAACCGACCAGACACTGGAGATCAGTATCAAGTTATTTATTGATGATTTTGAAAGAGGACTCTCAGCACAATACAAAACAACTGTAGACCTGACCAATCCGAAAGACCCCAAGCAGACAGATGCATGGATTTTTCAATATATTCAGAATAATGTTCATTTAAAAGTAAATGGCAAGCCGGTCACACTGGAATATGTTGGATATGAAAAAGAAAGAGAAGCTGCCTGGTGTTATGTCCAGGTCTCCAATGTTGCAGATGTAAAACAACTGGCCATTGAAAATTCACTCTTGTACAATGTACTGGATCAGCAAATCCATATTATGCGCCTGAATGCAAACGGCCAGCGAAAAAGTGGAAAGGTCATGAATCCGGAAAGACAGTTCAGCGCCAGTTTTTAATCCTCATCATCCATTCCTTCCCGGATATCCTGGGAAATTGTTACCAGGATTTTATCAATACGCAGGGAGTCCATATCGATAATTTCAAACCGGAATCCTTTCCATTCAAGCGTATCGCCGGTATGTGGAATCCGTTCCAGTTTGTGTAAAATAAACCCGGCAAGGGTATTGAATTCCTGTTCTCCCTCGTGCATCCAGTCGGTCATTTCAAAGCGGGAAAGGAAATCATAGAAAGGAATCTGCGCATCTACCAGGTAAGAACCATCATCGCGTTTGATGATTTCATAATCTTCAATATCGGGCTGAGGTAAATCGCCCACAATTGCTTCGAGGATATCATTCAGGGTGATCATGCCCAATACTGATCCATATTCATCCACGATAAAACAGGAATGGAGCTGTGTTTCCTTGAATTTCTCCAGCACCCTGTACGCAGTGTTGTTCTCCGGAACAAACATAGCTGGTTTCATAATATGTTTGAACAGGGTGAGATCACTGGTAATATAGAGATCCTTAATAGACACTACGCCTTTGATATCATCTATATCGCCATCGCAAATGGGATAGATGCTATGTGGTTCCTTAATAATTTTTTCCTTGATGCTTTGCTCATTGTCATTCAGATCAAACCAGATGATATCACTTCGGTGTGTCATCAGGGAAGTAATGTTCCGGTCACCCAAATGAAACACCCGTTCAATGATTTCCTGTTCTGCTTCTTCAATGGTTCCCTGTTCCGTACCCTCACTGATGATCGCCTTGATCTCTTCTTCTGTTACCTGCGAGTCATTCGGTTTTACACCCAGCAGTCGCGTTAACAGGTAAGTCGATTTGCTTAACAACCAGATAAAGGGGTGCGTTGCCAAACTGATGATGCGCATTGGGCCAGCTGCTAGCTTCGCAATCTTTTCCGGATTGGATAATCCGATTCGCTTGGGTAATAACTCACCCAGCACCATGCTGAAATAGGTGAGCGCGATCACGACAACCGCAGTAGCCAGTCCATTGCTGTAATCACTTAAGAAGGGGATGTCTTTGAAAAAGGCAGCCACATCAGCCGTTACCGTATCTCCTGAAAAAATACCGGTTAAGATTCCAATGAGGGTGATACCAATCTGTACGGTTGATAAAAACGTGTCGGGATGGTTGGCCAGTGCCAAGGCTTCTTTCGCCCTTACATCACCTTTCTGCGCCTGTGCCTCCAACCTTGCTTTTCTTGCTGAAACCAGTGCTATTTCGGCCATTGAAAAAAGGCCATTCAACAGTATTAAACCAAATATTATAAAGATCTCTATCATGATTGCTTAGTTCAGCGTCCAGCCAATTTGGGCAGGCCAATATTTTTATTGAAGATACTACTCATCAGCATACCCAGCAGGAATCCGAGCAAACCGCCTGCCAGTACATCCAGTGGGTAGTGCACAGCTACATACACCTGTGCGAATGCTACCATGCCGGCAAATACAAACAGGCAATTGATCCAACTGCCAAGATAGGGGCGTAGGGTGGTAGCCACAAATGTGGCAAATCCAAAATGATTGGTCGCGTGAGAAGAAGTAAAACTGCTGCTGCGGGGACAGTAGCGTACATAAAACCGCAACTGGTCCATTAATTCAGGATCCCTGCAGGGACGTAAACGAATGATATTATTTTTAATCAGGTTGCTGCTGAACTGATCCGTGAGCGCGATGGTGCAAATGGCGAATAGAATCCACCACCAACCCTTTCTTCCAAAATTCTGAATCGCCAGAACAATGAAGAACAGGTACAAGGGTATCCAGAAATAAGTTTCCCGAATATGCTGGAAAAGGAAATCCAGCACCGGATACTGCCAGTGGGTATTGATCTCAAGAAGCAGGTGCTTGTCCCATTCCACCAGCCGTTTAAAAAATTCCATATCTATTACAACTTACACAAAAATAAGTAGTTAGCAAGAATAAAACCGGTATGTGTAAATAATTGCGAAATTCGCGCACATGTTTCGATTGTCCCCACTGATTCGATGGATTTTACTGGTACTTGTTTTTCTGTTGCTCACCATGAGTGTGGCCAGGTTGTTTACCTATATGATCTTTGCCATACCCGGACAAGAATCAGGTTCCAACGGACCGGTTTTCTGGCTGGGAGTACGGTATGATCTGAGATTGGTGTCTGTTATTGGATTGGTACTGTTAGTCCTGGGGACTTTCAAACCATTCAATCCCTTCCAAAACAAAGCTGCTAAAAAAGGCTGGACCTGGGTGTTGGGCCTCGTGTTTTTGCTGCTGATCATTTTCTATATCATTGATTTCCTGCATTTCCGCTACCTGAACCAGCGACTCAATGCCAGTGCATTAAGTTTCCTGCAGGATGCCGGAATTTCCGCCAGCATGGTGTGGCAGACCTATCCGGTTATTCAATTGCTGCTGGCAATTATCATTCTGACCTGGCTGATGGTATTAAGCCTGCGGCGCATTTTCAAATGGACAGAAAAGCCGGCTCCACCTATTGCGGCTCCTTTCAAATGGATGTATCCACTGCTGCTGGGTATTCTTTTTGCGATTGGAATTTTTGGGCGGGTAGGACAGTACCCCCTTCGCTGGAGTGATGCCTTTAACCTGGGCTCCGATTTCAAAGCCAATATTGCTTTGAACCCCATTCAGTCTTTTTTCAGTTCGTTTAGTTTCAGGTCCACGTCCTACGACCTTGCGAAAGTCCGGGCTTCCTATAACCAGATGGCGGATTGGCTGGGAGTAACTGAAAAAGATAGTACGGCCCTTAATTTTTCCCGGCAGGTTCAGCCAGATTCCATCGCGAATTGGGCAGGTGCTCAAACACCCAACATAGTATTAGTGATTTGTGAAAGCTTCAGCGGGTATAAAAGTTCCATGTGGGGCAATCCCCTCAATACGACTCCTTATTTTGCGGAACTCTGTAAAAACGGATTGTTTTTCGATAACTGTTTTACCCCAACGATCGCCACCGATC
>JAGKTB010000212.1:0-4267 GCA_018993145.1 Flavihumibacter sp. | reverse complement strand
CATAATCTTCCCAAACCTCAGGATTGTAACGACGTGAAACACCGGAACGAACTTTACCAGTTGCAGGATCAATCAATTCTGCTCCACTGGCAACATTCCACATATTATAGTCAGGATCAATTCCAGATGTAGAGAATAAACGGGTGTTTGCATATGCTGTAGGATCAGCATTGTTAAGTGCACGGCCCTGATTATAGAGTGCCTGCCAGCTTAATCCAATATAATCTTCCGGACTGGTAATCTTATCATGACGGGGAAGCAGAGAAAAGTTGGTACCCAATCTACCGTCAATTTCAATGAACGGTTGCTTGCTACGACCATTTTTGGTTGTAATGATGATAACACCATTCGCACCACGAGCACCATAAATCGCTGTAGCAGCCGCGTCTTTCAAAACAGTGGTAGATTCTACGTCTCCCATATTGATAGCATTGAGGTTCCCATCATATGGAACACCATCAATAACATAAAGGGGAGCCCTGTTTCCATTTACAGAACCAATACCACGAATACGAATGGTTGCAGCAGCACCTGGCTGACCAGTGGTATTGATCACTCGTACACCAGCCACCTCACCGGCAAGCGCCTGTGAAACGTTTGAAGTGTTTTTGTTAGTCAATGCCTGAGCAGATACTACTTTTGCAGATCCGGTAAAGGCTTCTTTAGTGGTATTGCTATAACCAACAACTACCACTTCCTGTAAATCTGTATCAGAAGCTTTTAATACAGCATTGATGGTATTTCCATCACCAATTCGCTGTTCGAATTCGCTGAAACCTACACCGGAAATTACCAGTGATTTTGCAGTTGCAGGAATGTTAATGGAATAGGTACCATCTTCATTGGTGGTAGTACCTGTGTTAGTACCCTTAACCACCACCGATGCATTGGCAACAGGATTGCCGGATGCATCAGTAACCCGACCCGTAATAGTTCGGGATTGTGCCCATAGTTGTCCTGCCAGGACAACCATGCACAAAAGCATGCAGAGCATTTTTCTCATGTACATTGTGTGTTTGATTAAAAAAAATCTTTGTTAAATAGTATGACAGGCGAAAACTTGAATAGCTGCATTAAAACTGGTGTATCGAACCAGAAATTTTATTCAAGATAATTTGATCAGAATGAATATAACATAGAGTGCTACTCTCACTACAGCTTAACGTTCTCATGTGTGTTCTGTTTTAGTAGAATTAACAAATTAAACACACTATGATTAAACTAAGGTTAATTGTTTATGGTATAATACATAGTAGTTTCTATCATTATTGTATTTGTACTGTGTTGTATGTATAATTTACCTATTAAAATTTATGCTATTTGATACTGCTCTTCATATAAATTTTGTGAATGAATTCTAAACTTCTTGAATAGTTTAGAATATAAAAAAAGGAACCAGCATTGGTTCCTTTTTTATTTGAATGGCAATTCATTTACTTCAATACTTCCATTAATTTACTCTCAAGATCAGGCCCGCGTAAATTTTCCGCAATGATAATTCCATTGGGATCAATTAATACATTGTAAGGAATTCCTTCGAAACCATACACTTTTACAGATTCACTATCCCAGAATTTCAGATCACTCATATGCGACCAGCTCAGCTGATCATCTTTCACAGCCTGCAGCCAGTCTTCCCTGCTTTTATCCAATGATACACCTAAAATGGTAAAGTTTTTTTCACGGAATTTATCATAGGCTCTAACCACATTGGGGTTTTCTTTTCTGCAAGGACCACACCAGCTGGCCCAGAAATCTACCAATACATATTTTCCTTTGAAACCAGATATAGATATGGGTTTTCCATTTTCGTCCGGCATGGTAAGTTCCGGTGCAGGTTTACCAACCAGGCTTTTAGCCGACTGTCTTTTCTCCATTTCTTCCAGCTGGGCTTTTTGCTGATCAAATGTTTTCTTAACTGACTGCAGACTTCCATATGCAGGAAATCGGTTAACCGTTTCCGTTAAAATCTGTTCAAATTCATTTCTCGGAACAATTTGAGAAGCGAGTCCCAGGGAAAACATGCTCACAGCTGGACTTTCACTTTTACTAACCACCCCTTTCACATAACCTGTAAGATCAGCAATAAGCTTATTTTTTTTATCCGTGAGCTCCAATACCATCGTATCAGAACCCGGGAATGATTTTATACTATCCAGCTTTGCGAAAACATCATTGATCTGTAAACTACGATCACTGTACTCAATAATGAGATCCTGAATCTGCTTACTGGCTGAAGATCCTGTAACCGAATAATTTTTCTCCCTTTTTGACATATCCAATTCTACTGTAATTTCTTCCGTATCATTCACTACCAGAAATACAGGTCCATCATCTACCGAAACCTCATACACTCCCTCTTCTTTAGCCTTTGCATTTAAAGTAACAGTACCTGCTGCATCTCTTATTGTGGCAGAATCCAGAATTACCGGAACCGCATCTGATCCAAATGGAATTTCTTCTATTTGAATTCTACGGTTAGGCATTGGAGTTAGCTGATCCGCATTGGTAAATTTTACTGTAACCGAAAAATCACCTCCAGCCTTTTTGGTCTGGCAGGATGCAAGAATCACCAGCAGGATAACAACCATGCTGTTTATTGAACGGGAAAATTTCATACTCACTTAATTATTGATTTAGTTTTTGCTCTAATACTGCTGTTGTTGTTTTGGGATCTGCTTTTCCTTTCGATACTTTTTTCACTTCTCCCATGAACAGGCCTATCAGTCCTTTTTTACCTTTTTTGTATTCTGCTACTTTTTCAGGCATTTTTGATAACACTTCTGCAACCCATTGTTCGATCTGGTCTTCATCGGCATCCTGCAGCAACTGAAGGGAGGTTGCAAGAGTAACAGGATCTGCAGAAGGCTGCTCAAGCAATCTTGGGAATAAACGTGAAGAGGCCGACGAAAAACTAATCTTTCCGGAATGCACCAATTCTACCAGCCTGGCCAGTTGCGAAGGTTCCAGTTTAAACTGATCAATGTTCAGATTATTTTCATTCAGCCAGGCTTTGATGGGACCCAGTATCCAGTTTGCAACAGCTTTGTATTGTTTTGTGAATTGAATGGTTGCTTCAAAATAGTGAACTAATTCTTTTTCATCACTTAGTAATCTGGCATCGTATGCAGGTAGCTGGTAGTCTTTCATATAACGCTGCTGGATGGCATCCGGTAATTCTGGCATCCCACTGCGAATAGACTCCAGTTGAGCAACTGATATCACAAATGGCGGCAGATCCGGATCGGGGAAATAGCGATAATCGTTTGCTTCCTCTTTGGATCTAAGAGAGAATGTTATCATTCGTTCCGCATCAAAACTTCTGGTTTGTTGCTGAATGGTTTCTCCCCGCTCAGCCATTTCCATCATGCGCTGCGCTTCTATTTCG
This sequence comes from Flavihumibacter sp., assembly GCA_018993145.1. Classification (GTDB taxonomy): domain Bacteria; phylum Bacteroidota; class Bacteroidia; order Chitinophagales; family Chitinophagaceae; genus Flavihumibacter. The sequence continues at coordinate 879 of JAGKTB010000212.1, read as the reverse complement.
ATCGCTCTCTTTACATTTCGAATGGAGTTCAGGTTTTTAACCTCTACTTTGGTCCCCAACTTTTTTTCTCCCCTTGGGCGGATAGAAATATTGGCATCACAACGCATGCTCCCCTCTTCCATATTTCCATCACATATACCCAGAAAACGTACCAGCTTCCGGATCTCGGTTACATATGCGTACGCTTCTTCTGCACTGTACAGATCAGGCTCGGATACGATTTCAATTAATGGTACGCCTGCCCGGTTATGATCAATTGCTGTCTTTTCCGGATGCGCATCATGAATGCTTTTACCGGCATCCTCCTCCAGGTGAATATGATGCAGCTTAACAGCGCGTTCCTGACCATTTACCTGTATCCGTACTTCCCCGCCCTGGCAAATATTGTTGATATGCTGGGAAGTCTGGTATCCTTTCGGCAAATCCGGGTAGAAGTAATGCTTCCTGGCAAACCAGTTGGTTTCAGTGATCCTGCAGCCACAGGCGAGGCCCATTTTCACGGCCGCCACCATGGCTTCCTTATTTAGCCTGGGCAGCGTTCCCGGGTAAGCAAGCGTAATGGGACTGATATGAGTATTAGGTGCCCCACCAAAGCTGGCAGAATCACCGCAAAACAATTTGGTTTGCGTAGATAATTGGGCATGTACTTCCAATCCTATGACCAGTTCATATTTTTCCTCCAGTTGAATCGGTGCTTCCCGGATGCTTGCTTCCATGGGGCAAAGGTAGGAGGAATGGAGGAAAGGAGGAATGGAAGAAGGGGCAAGGGAGACGGGATACAGAGGAGACAGGGGACAGAGGAGACGGGAGGCAGGGAAAAGGAGACAGGGGAGACGGGAGACAAGGAATGAATGGAGGAAAGGACAAAGAAAGACGAAA
>JAGKTB010000211.1:0-3240 GCA_018993145.1 Flavihumibacter sp. | reverse complement strand
TCTTTATAATTGCCTTGTGCCTTGGCAGCGGCAACACCACCGGCATGGCCACCAAAGGATCCGATCAGTACGTTGAGCAGCGAGCGGTTCATCGCTTTACACATCAGAATTGTCAACAAGGTACCTGCTGCTCCAACCAGGATTCCCCCTGTTAACATCGCTTTGTTGTTATACAAAAATCCACCACAGGCGGCGGCTACTCCGGTAAAAGAATTCAGCAAAGAAATCACTACCGGCATATCCGCTCCGCCGATCGGCAACACAAAAAATACCCCGTATAACAAGGACAAAATCAACAGTACATAGAATACCGTTGTATTTGCATTTTCATATACAGCTGCAATCCAGCCTCCCAACCCCAATAGCACCAGGAACAAAAGCCCATTTATAAGATGCTGTCCTTTGAATGCAAAATCGTGAATCTTTCCATTCAATTTTCCCCAGGCTATTACACTGCCGGAGAAAGATACCGATCCAATAATCAGTCCAGCTAAAATCACAATTGATTTCCCTACCCAGGCACTATACGCCGTACTTGCCGGGAAAATCTCTCCCAGTTGAACATCGTGTGGCTGGTGCAGGGTTTCTGCCAGGTGATTGAATTCGGTTATGGAGATAAGCGCCGCACAGGCACCTCCCATCCCATTAAATAAACTCACCATCTCCGGCATGGCAGTCATCTTTACTTTCTTAGCCGCCAGTGTGCCAATAACAGTTCCGATGATCAATCCGCCAAAGATCCATCCATAGTTGCCCAATTTTGTTCCATCTGATTCCTCGTAAAGAAAAATGGTTCCAAGGATTGCCAGTCCCATACCAGCTGCCGCAATCAGGTTGCCCTTCCGGGCGGATGCAGGGTTCGACAACATCTTTAACCCCAGGATAAAACTTACCGAAGCAAGCAGGTATATAACGGTGAGCAACATAGGCTAATCTTACTAATTCATTTTTGTTTGTGCCGGAACATTTCCAGCATGCGATCCGTTACCACAAATCCTCCCACCACATTGAGTGTTCCCAATATCACAGCAAGGAAACCAAGACCCAATGCGAGGTAATTGGATGGATCGGCTTTCCCCATTACGATGATAGCTCCAATGATTACTACCCCGTGGATAGCGTTTGCTCCACTCATTAAAGGGGTGTGTAATACACTGGGCACGCGGCCGATCACTTCTATTCCCAGGAAGATCATCAGCACCACGATGTAGATATAATCCTGGTGCAAGGCGATTTTTTCCAGTAGTGTTTCCATTCTTAATAGTTTACAACGCTTTTACACGCTCGTGTACCAGCGCCTGATCATGGGTGATACAGGCTCCTTTTACCAGGTCATCTTCCCAGTTCAATTTTACCACGCCGGCCTCTCCCGTTATAAGTGCCAGAAATTGCTGGATATTTTTTCCATACAATTTGCTCGCATCTGAAGGAAGCGTGGCCGCCAGGTTGGAATTGCCGATAATAATTACGCCTTTGTATCGAATCGTTTTATTATTTTCTGTTTTAGTCGTGTTACCCCCGGTTGCAGCTGCGAGGTCAACGATCACAGATCCATCCCGCATCGCGTCCAACATGTAGTCTATAACCAATACCGGCGCTGCTTTTCCAGGTATCTGCGCAGTAGTAATAACGATATCTGCTTTGGCGATGCTTTCCGCAATTTTCTGTTGTTGTCGCTGTTTAAATTCTTCCGATTGTTCAACTGCATAACCACCAGCCTGACTGGGATCTGCTGCACCTTCCACTTCAATGAATTTTGCACCCAGACTTTTTACTTCTTCCTTTACAGCCGGACGGGTATCAAATACTTCAACAACTGCCCCTAACCTGCGTGCGGTTGCGATCGCCTGTAAACCAGCAACGCCGGCTCCCAGCACCAATACTTTTGCCGGAGCAATACTTCCGGCTGCTGTCATAAATAAAGGAAAATAACGGGGATAGGTAGCCGCAGCTAACAGTACAGCTTTATATCCGGCAATATTGGCCTGCGAACTCAAAACGTCCATGGATTGTGCACGGGTGGTACGGGGTAGCATATCCAGACTAAAACTGGTAATGCCTGCTGCGGCCCACTGTTCCATTAATGCCTTGTGATAGAGGGGCTGGTAAACTCCGATCAGAATCTTTTGACGGAGCTGCTCCATTGGAATTCCATCCGGATGCTGAATGCATAAGAGGCAATCCGCCTGCCAGATTTTTTCGCGATTCAGCACCTGCGCTCCTGCTTTTTCGTACTGCCCATCCGAAGCAAAGGCGAGTTCTCCTGCACCCTGCTCCACCCATACCTGGTGACCAGCTTTTACTAAGGCAATAACTGCCTCCGGTAATATGGAGACCCTGGCTTCTGAAGCGGGCTCTTTCAATACGCCAATGGTCATAAGGGAGCGATTTTTCTCCCTGAATTTAAGTTTTATTACGGATACTTAAGAACGTTATAGGAATTAATTCAAAAGCGAATGGTAAAATGCTGCGGACTTTTAAAAGAATCTGAAAAAAATACCAGTCCGATGAAAAAAAGATCAACTGTACAGCGCACTTCGGGATGTTGCTGAATTGCTTTCCAGGCCGCTTCCATTTCTTCACTCCAGTGAATATCATCAAATATAAGCACGCTGCGGGATTGGCATTTCTTCAAAAGCTGTTCAAAATAACGCAGTGTGGGAGCATAGCGGTGATTGCCATCGATGTAAGCAAGGTCAACTTTTTCAAGTTTCCCTAATAGAGGCTCAAGCGTTTCATCGAAATTTCCGGTTATGGTGCTTATACCGGAGTAACCGAGCTGGTTGAAATTTTTGTTGGCCTGTTCCGCTACCGCTGGTGCTCCTTCCAAAGTATAAACTTCCGATTTCGAATTACCTGCGAAGAGATAAGCCGCCGACAACCCCATGGAAGTACCTAACTCTACAATGGTGGCAGGCTGAAAATAGTTAGACAAGCGGAAAAGCAGCCTGCCCAGTTTTTGCGATTTTGATGTGCGTTTGGTAATAGTAGAAATGCGTTCCTGGCGGATTCCTTTACCTCCGGCACCAAGATCTACCAGTTCGATGCGTTCATGGGTCTGCTCCAGTTGCAGTCTCAGTTTTTCAATAGATGAGTAGGCATAATATTCACCACGATCATTCAACACATCCCGGATCAGGGAAAATACAAAAGGAGAATGCATACCATGCCCCTTCCCATTACCGGCAGTTATCCAGTATTGCAGATATTTGATTCCTAATTCAACTGCACTGTAGGGCT
>JAGKTB010000210.1:0-5436 GCA_018993145.1 Flavihumibacter sp. | reverse complement strand
GCAATGAAGAAGCAATCGAAACAGTACTGGAAGCCATTTCTGCTGCAGGTTATAAAACCGGATCCCAGATCATGATCGCAATGGACGCAGCTAACTCTGAACTTTGGGATGCTAAAACCAAAAAGTATATTTTCCATAAGAGCGATGGTAAAAAAATGAGCCCTGATCAACTGGTGAAATACTGGGAGAGCTGGGTGAAGCAATACCCCATTGCATCCATTGAAGATGGTATGGCGGAAGACGACTGGAATGGTTGGAAAGCTTTGACAGATGCAGTTGGAACCAAGTGCCAGTTGGTGGGTGATGACCTGTTTGTAACCAATGTTACCCGTCTGCAGCAGGGCATTGATAAGAAAATCGGTAATGGTTTGCTGGTAAAAGTGAACCAGATTGGAACCATAACAGAAACCATCAACGCAGTAACCCTGGCACAGCACAACGGATACAATACAATCATGAGTCACCGCAGTGGAGAAACCGAAGATACCACCATCGCTGACCTTGCTGTGGCATTGAATTGCGGACAGATCAAGACCGGTTCTGCCAGCCGTACCGACCGTATGGCCAAGTACAACCAGCTTATCCGCATTGAAGAAATGCTGAATGAAACGGCTATCTATCCGAAAAATCTTAAATTCGGAAAATAAATTACTGAAACAGTCGGATAGCGAAACTATCCGACTGTTCCTTACCCATGCAGAAGATACTTTCCCATATCCCGGGTTTCCTTAAGAATAAATATATTCTTACACTCCTGTTCTTTGCTGTCTGGATGGTGTTTTTTGACGACCGGGATATCATTACTACTCATTTCCGTTACAAGAAAGAGTTACGGAACCTGGAGGATAGTAAAGCCTATTATCAGGAGCAGATTGCTGAAACCAGGAAAGAGCTGGAGCAATTGAAAAATGACCCTCAAACTCTGGAACGCTATGCCCGCGAAAGATATCGCATGAAAAGGGCTGATGAAGATCTCTATATTATTGAAGATCAATGATTAGCGATAAGGTTTTGAAAAACTGTAAGATTCCTCTAATTCACTGTAGAAACGCTTCGAAAAAAAAGTAAAATTATTTTTAGGTTATCGCAATAATCTATTTATAACGATCGTTTTATAGTCGGACGAAACCCCGGACTGGACCCCGGGTAATTTATTTACTGGACAAGAATAGTTTGCTTATGTCAATCTTTACACAGGAAGATTTACTACTTTAATTGTACAAAGAAACTTCCGCTCAGCAAAACGCTTTAATCGAAGCTGCTCTTCAACAGGATTATGAACTCCGTCAGAGTTTAGCTACCTTGCAGGAATCCATCCAATTACTCGATCAGCCTTCTGTAGCACCCCGTACTGAGGTGGTATTGAATGTTCTGAACTACGCGAGAGAAGTGGTGGAAACTGGCGCATGACGATTAAAGAAAGGTATTCAAAAGTAATAGCGTATTTCCAACAACAGGCCCCCAATGCTGAAACAGAATTATTGTATGATAATCCGTTTCAGTTGTTGGTGGCCGTTGTATTATCAGCCCAATGTACAGACAAGCGGGTCAATCTCACCACCCCCGCCCTGTTTGAGCGCTTTCCGGATGCAGAAGCACTTTCCAACGCCTCAGTGGAAGAGGTTTTCGCTCTCATCAGGAGCATTTCCTATCCCAATAACAAAGCGAAACATCTGGTTGGACTGGGGAAAATGTTGATGGAGCAATTTAATGGTGAGGTCCCCATGACCGTAGAAGAATTGGTTCAACTTCCTGGGGTGGGCAGAAAAACTGCTAATGTTATAACTTCTGTTGTGGACGCTCAGCCCAATATGGCAGTTGATACTCATGTATTCAGAGTTTCTGCGAGATTAGGCTTAACAAAAAATGCCCGAACCCCGCTGGCGGCGGAAAAACAATTGATCCGCCATCTTCCCAAAGAACTGGTGCATATTGCGCACCATTGGTTAATTCTTCATGGCAGGTATGTTTGCACCGCAAGATCCCCTCAATGTACAGGTTGTGGCCTCAGGGATATTTGTGTTTTTTACAAACGGACTCAAGCAAAACAACCAACCAAAACTACTCATGGTAAGTAGGTAGTTTAAGGGCTAATCTGTATAAAAAAGTACTGTTTATTCGTCGAAAAATGCTGTCCGTTCGTCGAAGTGGCAAAATATAATAAATTGAAAATCAAATAAATAAATCAAATAGTAAGTTTACTATAGGGTAAATTCAGCAGATTTTACCTTGCGGACCAGCATAAAAGCTGCTACTTTTCGTTTTAGTTATAATCCGCATTCTGTTAAAAACGAAAATGTACCCCTTATGAAGACTAAGCTCTACGTAGCTGGAATTAGCGGCTGTTTGCTATTGCTGATTGCCATATACCAGCCGTTCGTTCGATTCACTTCTAAATCCGTAGCACAATCGACTGAAGATTTATCCGCTGGTCGATCTGTCCTGAATTATGAGCAGGCTGCCATACCAGGGCTTGAGGTTAAAACACCTGCAAAAGTTGCGATAGTAAACAAGGCTGAAGTAGCGGAGATTCGCAAAAATCCTAAAAAAGTTAAAGCTGTTCTGGCTAAAACCCAACCCAAAGCAAAAACAATCAGTGAAGTTGAGCCGGTTGCTAAAAAATCTGAAGAAATGGTTGCCAGTTTGCTGAAAAAAGAAGCGGAAGAGGATAACCTGCATCCATATGTGGCATCCAGCAAAACTGCAAGTCGCCGGGTAAAAAATAAAACACCAAAACCTGAAGTGGAGATGCCTGAGGAGGTATTGGTGAATGCCAGTCCGAAGCGTTCGGGAAGAACAGTTATCAATTACGACAATGAAGAAACCGTTGTAAATACTTCGTATAAAACAGAAGCGGAAAATACTGTTAATACAAGTAAGGATCGATTCCCTCATGGAAATGAGGCAACTGATGAAGTTCGGGTCGAAACCGGAGCAGATGCAGCTGTAGCGGTGGCTAAGGTTGAAAAGAAGGAAAAAACCTACAGTTTCCGCGGTAAAACAGAGGTTAAGTCCAGTTTGTATAAATACATTCCTCCCTTCTGGGACGGATTTTCACCGGAAATCGGAAATGAATCTGCCGATCGAACTGAAGTTATCCAGAAAGCCAAAAAGCTGGCGGCTATGGCGAATAAAGGGGGATATAACAATGAATATGCCTTCCTGCTGGATATGAGTGTAAAATCCAACAAGTATCGTTTTTTCATTGTGAACCTGAAAACCATGCGAATTGAAAAGAGTGCACTGGTTGCACAGGGAAGAGGTAAACAAAACCTGAACCTGGATAAAGAGTATTCCAATACTCCGGGTAGTAACTGCAGTTCGCTGGGTGTTTATAAAGTTGGCAAGTCTTATCAGGGTGATTTCGGCCTTTCCTACCGTTTACATGGACTGGAAACTTCCAATAGCAATGCCCTGAAACGTTATATTGTACTGCATGCCATGGGAACAGTACCGGATCTTGAAACCAATTTCCCAATCTGGCAGAGTGAAGGCTGTCCGTCTGTTGCACCAAAAATCATGGAAAAGCTGAGCGATATGATCGATAACAGCAAGAAACCCATACTGATGTGGATGTATGACGATACGTACATTCCGATGATGTAGAATTGGTTAATTTTGTAGTCGTTTGCATTAAGGCAACGGTCAACAAGATGGAACCGAATTATTCAGGGGAACAGGAAATCCAATCCAGATTATCCTTCGCCCCACTGGTAGATGCCTGGGCCAGAACGGCAGCAGAAGGTAGACCTGGAACGCGCAAGCTTTACCAAACATTGCTGGATCGAATTAAACGGCATCCAGAACTGCTGGAGCCGATAGAAGATATCTCCATTTTAAAAGAACACGAGGAATGGGTAGACATGCTAATGGCTACCCTTTTCCCTGTTTCCTACTCTGATCAGGAAGATCTCTATGGAGTAGGGCTTCCCTTCGGCAGGGAAATGATTTACTGCAGTAAGCGTTTTCGGGAGTTGTTCCTGGATGCATCCGGTCAGCTGAACAGCATTCCTGAAGAAGTAGCTACCCAGCACCTGCAGGAAGAAAAATGTGCATCCGCCTATAAACTAATACTTTCCCAGTTATACGGCCAGAACATTGACGGAAATGTTACCAGTATTGTAAGGCTGCCCAATCCTCAAACGGGATTGGATATCTATTATGAACTTGATCTGGATACGACGTTTATTAAAGTGCATGCTCAGGGGGAACTTCCGGATGTTTCCAGTTTGCCGCAATGTTGTAATGTAACAGATGTGTTGCAGCAGGATAAACTGCGAAAGCTTTTTCCACTCGAAAAATTTCGGTTTGAGGGAATTACAGTAGTCCGGATTAAAGATGTAACACATCGGGAGGTTATCAACTCCATCAAAAATATCTTACTGGAACAGCATGGTTTTGGCGAAAATCAGGTATTCCATCAAATCGAGCGACAGGTTCAGGCGCTGATGGGTATCCCTGATCTGAAAATGGGGGTCACTCCGTTTTTTAGGGTCAATGAACATCAGATTGTGGCTGAACAATTCACGCATCACAGTATCCTGCTTAAAGCAGATGGCAGTCAAAAAGGAACGGATAATCTCTGTAAGGTTTTTCAGGAATTATTTAAAGAAACCGATCAGCCTTTGCTGATCTCATCAATTACGCATGACTGGTTGGAACGTTATCCGATGCTTATGAATCTTACTTCCATCGGGTATTACAGCGCTGCCTTTTTCCCGTTAAAAAGCATGGGAAAATTAATTGGTATTTTATCGGTGGTTCATAAAGAGGCGCATGCAATCAAACACCAGCACTTGAGTGAAGCTGTGGAAGCCATTCCGCTATTTGTATTAGCCATGGAACAAGCTGCGGAAACGCTGGATAATGAAGTTGACAAAGTTATCAAACAGCATTTCACTGCTGTACAAAGTTCAGTAGAATGGAAATTCACAGAAGCGGCACTTCAGTTTATTGCAACCAAGGCAAAAGGAGGTAAAGCAAAAATTGAACCGATCGTATTTGATCAGGTATTTCCATTGTATGGTGCAATAGATATTCGCAATTCTTCCATTGAGCGAAACCTTGCCATTCAGCAGGATCTGCTGGAACAGCTGAAGTCTGCGGGAGAAATAGTGCAGAAAGCGAAGGAAAAAACAAATATGCCACTGCTTCAGGAAGTGGCCTACCGAATTGAGAAATACAGTTACAATGTTTCCAATATCCTGTTTTCAGGTGATGAGGTCATCATTGATCATTTTCTTCGGAATGAAGTGGTGGAGTTATTTGAACACCTTCGTGTTTTACTTCCTGAACTGGGAACCTTCATTGATGGATATTTTGAGCAGATTGACCCTGCTATCCGTTTAAAAGTTACTCACCGGCACGAGTTTGAAGAAAGCATAACGTTTATCAACCAGGAACTTGCCCGCTTTTAATATATTCACTGATTGTCCA
>JAGKTB010000010.1:0-10861 GCA_018993145.1 Flavihumibacter sp. | reverse complement strand
GCTTGAAGATGCCAGCTATAGGTCAAGGGATGAAATCAAAAAAGGCATTAAGAATTTCCCCAAGGATCCTGAACGGAAGAAAGGATATCAACCTGAATATTTTTCAAAATTGGCTGAATTATCAGATGAGAACCTTGCATTTATTATCAGGAATATAGCCCAGGAGAAATTCGGTAGCATAAATACTCAATTTGGCACTTATAATTCAGTCGGCACAGTTCACAGTATCCAGTACATGATGGCTCAATACCTAGGTGTAGATCTTGATTCCCTCTTTGCTGCTCAAAAAGATGTTGCCGATAAGCGTATTGTCCGCGTTAACAAACGGATCACTGAACTAAAGGCCAAGATCAAGGAAAAGCCTGAAGCCAAATCCACTCCAAAGAAGTCTTCCAAAAAAGCAAAATAAACTATCATGAAGTTGATCTACTTCTCCTCTCAAACTCTGCCTAAGCAGGGTGGAGGAAACAAAAAACCGACTATCTCCTTCGGTAAAAAAGGGATGATTTCAATCAATTCAGAATCCGCCAAGTTGGTTGGATTAAAGCATGGTGATAAAATCACGATCGCTCAGGATGAAAGCGAACCTGAGAATTGGTACCTATTCAAGGATACTCATCATGGATTCGAATTACGGAACCTGAGTGATGAAAAATCACTTGGATTTAATCACATCGCCCTTGTTTCGACTTTCAGAGAAGCAATGGATCTGGATAGTAACAAATCTCACAAATTTCCGCTTGCAATTGAGCCTACTGTAATGAAAGGAGATAAGACTCAGTATTTCGGAATCATCTTATTACCTGGTAAGTAAATATGCTGCAGCTCGACCAATACCAGATTCAGCTCAACAACGCAACCGCCCGGAAGTACCAGGAAGGGATCCGCGCCCTCGTTGTGCAACTTGCAACCGGTGGAGGTAAGACGGTATGTTTCGCGTCCCTGGTGGATAGATTCCTGAAGGGTATGCAAAGGAAGGTAGTGATAATGGTGCACCGGGAAGAGCTGCTAATACAGGCATCTAAAACCCTCTTTCAATGGTATGATATAACGGCGGCTCCAGTTGTATCCGGAACGAAATATTTGCCCAATGTGATGGTATATGTGGTAATGGTTGAGACCGCATACAACCGGTTAAAGGTGAACCCGAATTATTTTGGAAATGTAGGGATGGTCATCTACGATGAGGGCCATCGCGGAGAATACAAAAAGATGCATCAGTTTTTTAAAGATGCCTTCCGGATTGCTTTCACAGCTACACCCATTTCAGGAGACAAGAAAGATCCATTAAAGAACCACTTTCAGGATATCATCTGCGGAATTGACATCCCAGATCTCATTGAGCTGAACCGTAAAAATCCAGAACGCGGCCTGGTACCCAATAAAACCATCGACTTTAAGAATGTAAACCGTAAGGACATCAAGGTCAAGGGGGATGAGTTTGATATTACTTCAGTATCCCAGGTTTATAGCCAATCCAAGCATGTTCTGAATACTGTAAAAGCTTACCAGGAGCATGCGAACCATACCAAGGCGATCATCTTCAACTCTACCATCGAACATTCCATTAAGGTAAGAGACGCTTTCCGCGCCATGGGTTACCCCTGCGAACATTTGGACGGCGAAACGCCCAAGGATGAGCGGAAGAGGATCCTGAAATGGTTGGCAGATACACCCAATGCATTGCTCTGCAATGTTGGTGTGGTAGGAGTAGGGTTTGATGATAAATCCATTCAAACGGTAATTGTAAATACTTCCACCAAATCCCTGGTTAACTGGCTGCAATGGTGTGGTCGCGGAGGAAGGGCTCTTTGGGGTAAGATAGGATTTCTGATCATCGATATGGGTGGAAATGCCGAAGCATTGGGTGATTGGTCGCTACCCAGGGATTGGAAGCAGATCTTCTTCAATCCGGAGTTAGCCAAAGAAGGCAAAGGAGAAGCGCCCTCCAAGGCCTGCATTAAATGCCGAGTTATCATTCATGCTTCTGTTCAGGTCTGTCCACATTGCGGGGCTTCCAACCGGAAAAAGATTTTGTATGATGCCCCGCTCATCAGCCTGGAGACGCTCATGATGAAACGGCCACTGAACATTGACGTGGAGAACGTCGTGATGCAAAAGTCTGGAGCCCTTAAAAAAGATGGCACCCCTATGAAGGATATTTCGGTTCTGCATGCCATCAAAGGGATGATTGTTATTCATGTCCGCAGGGTCTGGAAGATAAAGCGAATAGACGACCGGTTAGCGAAACGAATCACCGATTATTTCATTGAATGTACCATCAAGTGGTGTGAGATCAAGGAAAAGAAGCCGGCATCCTGGTTATTGGAATCTGCACGTAAATGGATGATCGATGAGCTGGAGCGCTCATTTGAATATAAACCTCAAAATCAAAAGCAAACAGCATGAGCCAAGAAGAACTTCAAAAGAAGTATGACCAGCTGCTCGAAAAGGTTCGACGCATGCGCGGTCATCAGAAGGAATACTTCAAGTACCGAGCCAGCTCTGACCTCCAGCTGGCCAAGCGGTTCGAACGGGAGGTTGATGAATTGATCAAGAAGGAAATGGATCAACGGAAATCGAATCAGAAGCAATTTTTTTAGTTATCCAATAGATTATGGGAAGGCATATAAAGGAAGGACTCAGCTATTTTCCCCTGGATGTGGACTTTTTCGAAGATGAAAAGGTACAGTTCATATCTGCCCGATTCGGTATCAAGGGAGATGGCATATTAGCAAGGTTGTTATGCAGGATTTATAGACAAGGTTATGGATTATCCTGGGATGATGATGTCGCACTTCTCTTTGCCCGTGCTGTGGGTGAACCTAATGCCCTTGGGCTGGTGAAAGAAGTTGTTGGGGAATGCCTTAAACGCGGCTTTTTTGATGAAGCCCTTTTTAAGAGGTTCGGACTATTAAGCTCCAAAGGAATACAGAAAAGGTACTCGAAAATATGCCTCGATTCGAAACGGAAAAACTGGGAAATCCCGCCAAAATTTGATTTACTACGGAGTGAAGGCGGATTTACTCCGGAGGAAATCGAGAAAACTCCGGAGGAAAGTACACAAAGTAAAGTAAAGAAAAGTAAAGTAAAGAAAAGTAGTGGGGGCGATGAATCGCCCGATCACCCACCTGAAGTTAATGAGAAGTTTAAAGCCTTCCAGGAATGGCTCGCTACCAATGCGGTGAATGTGACCAAAATGAAGGAGCCCTTTACCATCGATCAATTTATCAAACTCAAAGAAAAGTACTCGAGTAAGGTGCTGAGTGATTTGTGCCAGAAAATGCACAACTGGAAACCACTCCTTCAAAAAAACACGAGTGCTTACCTGACCCTTACCAACTGGAGTAAAAAAGAATTTAACCAACTCGAAAATGAACCAGCTAAAACAACCATCGACGTTCGTGAAGAAAAGGACAGACTCATCCGCGAATCGGTCTGAGGTTCAGAGCTTGATCTACGGCAAGGTACCACCAAAGGCAACTGATCTGGAGGAGGTAGTCTTGGGAGCCTTAATGCTGGAATCGAGCGCCTTTGATCGGGTAGTGGATCTTATCACTGCTGAAAGTTTCTATCTCAATGCTCATCAGGTGATTTTTAGGGCAATTAAATCCTTAACCAATCGGCATTCCCCTGTGGAAATAATGACAGTTGCAGAGCAATTGACCAAGGATGGGAAGCTGGATGAAGTTGGAGGAGCATATTACTTAACCAAGCTTACCAATCATGTTGTTTCAGCTGCAAATATTGAAGCTCACTGCGCAATTATCCAGCAAAAATATATCCGTAGGGAACTGATCCGGGTATCGGGTGAAATCTTAAACTCTGCGTATGATGAAACAACGGATGATTTTGAAGTACTGGAGAATTCAGAGAAGTCCATCATGGAGATCGGTACCCGGCATGTATCCGGAGGGATGATCACGATGGATGACGCTCTCCTAAAAGCGGTGGCCAAGATTGAAGAATGGAGGAAAATGGATTCTACTCTTACCGGTGTCCCTTCTGGATTTCAGCGGCTAGACCGTGCCACCAGGGGATGGCAACCAGAAGATTTGATCATCCTTGCTGCTCGGCCATCGGTTGGAAAGACAGCCTTCGCATTGAATCTGATCCGCAATGCTGCCATGAATGAAATAAAGCCGGTACCGGTGGCAGTATGGTCTCTGGAGATGAGTGTGGTTTCCCTGGTTCTCCGGATGCTCGCTGCAGAGAGTGAGGTTTGGCTACATAAGATCCAGACCGGCCGGCTCGGCGAACATGAGATGTCCACGATTTACCACAAGGGGATTCAGCAACTATCCAAGGCGAAGATCTTCTTCGATGACACATCGTCCGTTTCTATTACTTCACTGCGATCAAAAGCTCGCCGGCTGAAAAAGAAGGAAAACATCGGCCTGATCGTAATTGACTACCTGCAGTTGATGAGCGGTGATTCAAAAGGGAACCGGGAGCAGGAGATCAGCAATATCTCGAGATCATTAAAGAATCTCGCAAAAGAACTTCAAATCCCCATCATTGCCCTATCTCAATTGAGCCGTGATATCGAGAAAAGAACGGGAGCCAATAAACGCCCACAGCTAAGTGATCTGCGTGAATCCGGGGCGATTGAACAGGATGCCGACCTGGTTATGTTCCTCTGGGGCCCAACTGAAGAAGAAGTCGCCCAGGATAGTTCCCTCCATGGAAAGCGGTATGTACGAATTGCCAAACAGCGGAATGGTACACTGATCACAGAGGAACTTGATTTCAAAAATGAGATCCAATTATTCTCAGCCATCGATGAAATAGCACGGCCATCATCCTGGAAACCAATCCAGCTGGATCTGCCGGCACCCCGAAGTTTTTCTGAACCCGCAAAAGACGACGATCTGCCTTTCTGATATGAGTAAACGAATCACCATGAAACAGCTGGAAGCACTTCAAAAAGAGGGGAAGCTCAAAGGCTTTAAAGTTCTGCAGGAAAAACCTACAGAGCTCAATCGGAAGGTTTCTGCAGCCTCCAGGAGTCGCAGCAAAGAGAAGGATTGGATCTCCTTTAACCTGCAGTATTGGTGCAACCAGCAAGCTGTTGGTCTGGAGCACGAGTATCAATTCAATCCGAATCGGAAGTGGCGGCTGGATTGGGCCATTCCCTCCCTAATGATTGCAATCGAATATGAAGGTGTGATGAGTGAAAAGAGCCGCCATACTCAGGCTGTTGGATATACCAACGATACAAACAAATACAACTGTGCACAGTCAAGGGGCTGGAGAGTTCTTCGCTTTACTGCCTTGAATTATAAATCTCTGATTACTGAACTCAATAAAATCATTTCCCATGTTAAGTAACGGTAAGCCATCCAAAGGAACCAATATCAGTTTAAAGCCTCTTCCAATTGGCGAAAAGTCGAAAGACTATGGTAAGAAAAAGAAGGCTGGACCAAAATGCACGATCAACCGCTATCCGGCAGTGTATAGCAATAAAAGTTCGGAAGATCTTATCAATGAGATTCTAAACCAATCAATCAATAACAATGAGTCAACAATCCCACGCCTACCTGTAAATAAAGGTGGAAAAAGAAAACCCGATCGAACATAGGACAGTAGCTGTTATCAATCTGCAGGGCTGCCGGCAATGCCTGGTTAAAAATATTGCCCGTTCTCTGCTTGCTGATAACGACTTCAAGGACCTGATTAATCAATCGGTCCGGATGGCCAACGAAATAAAGGCCAGAAAAGAAAATTGATCATTCCCATTTACCAATATCATGAAATCAGCATTCTCAATCAATCTATCAAAAGTTCGGCGCCACTGCAATTTAACCCAGGAGCAGGCTGCAGCGCAGATAGGCATCAAAAGGGGCACTCTTGGTTCTTATGAAGAAGGTAGGGCAGAGCCAAGCATTGTCATACTTGCCAAGATCCTGGAGGCGTATGAGGTGAATGATGCACAGGCTTTTCTTTCAGATCCCAACTACCTGATAGAAAATCCGAATCCAAAAATAGCCTTTGATAGTCGGTTCAGGAAGTTGAAAGGTCCAGTTAGGCAAGCTGTTTTAATTCTGTTGGGTTTAAATATCGAAAATGGAAAATAATACTACGTACTTCAGAAAAGTGATCATCCCGGACTTTCTGAAGATCAATCCGGATGGTACTTGGATCCTGATTAAGGACAATCCGGCCAGGGATGGATTCCTTGACTTCTCAATTACAAGGTCCGATGACTTTGACCGGCTTGTGATCCTGAAATCTTCCGGCCATTGGATACAGACCACCCGGGAGGAATTTGAGAAGGTGTATGGGATCGCGCAGTGGCAATTGTCAAAAACAAATATTCACCAATAACAGCATTATGGAAAGAGAAGACTGAGGAGACACTGCATCCATTTGATGGTCTTGATGATGATTAACAATTAAACCGGCCCGGCGGTATCCGGGCACCTTTAAAAATGAGACCAGATGATATCGATCCTCCTATCGTTTTCCCTAAAAAGTGAAATCATTTAGAATTTTTAAAATATACCGAATGGATATAACGTACACAGAACATCAGCAATCTTTCATTGATTCCGTAATGGAAGGAAAGAATGTTTTTCTTACAGGGAAGGCTGGCACAGGCAAATCCTTTGTAGTAAAGGAGGCTATAAAGGCACTGAAACAGGCAAAGCGCAAGATTGCTGCAGTCGCACCTACCGGTATAGCTGCCAATAATATTGACGGCCAGACAATCCACAGCCTATTTAGTTTAAATCCATTTGGTGTAATGAATTATGAGAATTGCAATTTTCTGAAATCAGGTGCCCGTAAAGTGCTGGATAACATTGATGTCCTTTTTATAGATGAGGTTTCCATGTTGCGTCCGGATATTCTGGATGGCATTCACCTGACATTTAAAAAGAATGGGCTGAAAGGTCTGGACAGTCGACAAGTTGTTTTTGTTGGTGATTTGAAGCAGCTTCCTCCCATCCTGGATGATAACACCAGATCCGTTTTGTACCGCACCTACGATGGCCATACTTTTTACGATGCCATGGTTTTTAAGAAACTGGATGTGCATTTCATTGAACTAACCGAGGTAATGCGCCAGACTGATACTGAGTTTATTGATAACCTCAATATTATCCGGGAAGGTGGTAAATCAGAATACTTCAGAAGGTTTGTTACAGACAAGCCTCAGGGGATCATACTGGCCCCATACAATGCCACCGTACAGGCATATAATGAAGCCGGGTTACAGGCGCAGGAAGGAGATTTATTCAAGTTTGAAGCCGAAATGGACGGGGTGGATAATCCGGAAGAGTTTGGGCTGGAAAGAACCATTAAAGTCAAAAATGGCTGCAAGATCATGTACCTGGTTAACAGCAAGGATAACCCGCTAAGAAACGGCACACTGGGAATTTTTGTAAGCCATAATAATTGCCATTACATAAAGGTTGGGAATGTGGATTATAACCTGGAACCTGTTACCATCACCAAAAAGAAATATGTGTATGATGCCAATGAGGATGAATTGGTATTGAAAGAGATTGGGAGCATCAAACAGTACCCGTTTAAGTTGGCCTATGCGCTATCCATTCACAAAGCCCAGGGATTGACATTTGATCAGGTTACGGTTGATCTGCGCAGGCCGTGCTTCCAAGATGGACAATTATATGTTGCATTGAGCCGGGTAAAGACACCAGAAGGCTTAGGATTGATAATAAACTAACTCAAAATAAAAATACTGTGAACCTTAAAAACTACACCTCCACCGTTCCAGCCTCCACTTCGATGGGTAAGATCGAGCAAAGCCTGGTTGAAGCCGGAGCCACCGATATCTCCAAAAAGTATGAGGGTGGAGTTTGCGTAGCCATCACCTTCAGAATGATGGTAAATGCTCAACCGCTATTTTTCAAACTCCCAGCCAGGGTGGAGCACTGCTTTGAAGTGCTTTGGAAGGAAGTAAAGCGACCACAAGCAGACACCAAACAGAAAACCCGGGAACAGGCAGCCCGGACAGCCTGGAAGATTATATCAGACTGGGTGGAGATTCAGCTCTCAATGATTCTTTTGGAACAGGCATTGCCCCTCCAGGTATTCCTTCCATATGTGTATGATCCAGCGCGGGATGAAACCTTCTTTGAGAAACTGGAGCAAACCAATTTCAAACTTTTAACTAATGGGAAATGAAAGATAGAACATGGGCAAAAGCCACCGAAAACTTCTTTCTGATCGGATTAACTATAACTGCTATAATAATATCAGATTCTGCATGGTGGGCATTGCTTTTCCCGCTGATTTCCTATGATCTTGAAAAAGAAAAATAAAACTTGGATATGAAAAGAGTACCAGAACAACTTAAACATATACAGGAAGAATCTCAGTCATTGGAATGGGAAGAATGGTATCTACAGCTTTGCAAATTGTATGCAGCAAATGACGATATCCCATTGACTTCAGCCACCAGGCGGGTAAATGTACATGCAGCTCGTGAATGGTATGATGCAGGATTTACACCTTACGGCACTTTTAGAGAAAACTATAGTAAATAAAAAGATATGACAATACAAATCAACGAAAGTGAGGTAAGGCGTGGAGATATACTTATTGCTACTGAATACTTTCGTTCGGTGAAAAGACGCAGTTTAATTGTAGAGCCTGGAGACAAGTTGATTGCTATTTCGCATAGTAAGAAAGGAAATGAAAATATTAGGTGTCGTATAATACAAGGGTATAGAAAAAGCCCTATTTACATACCAAAATCAATTTGCAAACCAGTAATTATAAATAATGACCCATGACAATCACCAATGAACAAATTGAAAAAGCTTTCGAAAACACCCGCTTCGGAACTACAGATTACAGGGGATTGATCCAGACGGCACTTATTCATGTCGCAAAAGGCTATAGCACAGGTTACACCATAGCACAAGTATGTAACGAGCTGGAGTTAATGTCTTTCGATAAGGACAGTCGGCGATTAACTGACAAGGGCTGGGATTATATGCGTGACTTCGAACGCTGCGCCGCCCTCACTTCTCTGCTGGAAAATTTGCCAGAGGTCAATAACCTGACGTGTAAGGATCATGCTGTTGGGCAAGGGTATTACAAATCAAAAATTATAAATCAGATTCAAACAAAACTAAAATGAAACAACAGATACTTGAGAAGATGAAGGAGTTGGCAGGAAACCCCAACACCAAATCTGGGGATGACTGGAACGATCTCAAAGACTTCATTGAATCTCTTCCGGACGAGAAACCGCAACCAAAACCAACCCGATTCGACTTCCAATTCCCGATCCCGAACGGCTTCGAAGCTGTAACCAGGGACGGCAGGAAGGTGGAGCAGTTGAAACATTTCGACTTTCAAGGTGGTAGAATTATAGGAGTTGCCGGGGATAATATGGTAACATCAAATAAATACGGAATTAACACCTTAGGATCAACCGATTCTGACCTCTTCCTCCGCCCGATTGAAATAAAATTGTGGGTGGTGCAGTGGCCGAATGGTGAGCGGTCTGTATCTGAAGAAAACCCCAGGAATATCCCAACCGCAACCATTTTCGAAGCAACCCTAAAACAGATCAATCAACAATCATAAAATGAAACATCTACTCATCGCAGCAATTGCCCTGGCTTCATTAACGGCCAATGCACAGGACAAAAACAAAGACAAAAAACAGGACAAAACCGCAATCGATTCAGTGGAATGGGTAATCACTCCGGACGGGAAAGACACCCTGGCCTTAAAAATGAAAGGCAAGGATCCGGTAATCAAAGACCCGGCAAAGCTCACGAACTTCTACTGGCAGACCAGACAGGAGCGGGATTTATTCCTGAAAAAGTTGCAGTATGCTGATTACGCCTTCCGGCTGATTAACCTACAGGGTGAAATCGTGGATCCTAAAACCTTCTTTAAGGTCCTGGAGGGGTACCGGGAAGTTCAATAACCAAGTAACCGTGCCAGGCGGTTACCTGGTATTTAATTATGCCAAAAAGAACAGTTCACTTTGCCGCAATCAGCAAGATCACCCTTGAGCATGAACAGGGAATGCAATCCTCTCAGTTGATATCCACTGATATCAGGCTTGAGCTTTCCAATAACCTCGATAAATCCATGTATCTGGATGGTAAAGGATTACCAAGGAGGGATTCTCTAAAACCAATAACCAATGCATTTATTCATGGGCTGATTGTAAATATGAGAATGGGAGCAGCTAAAGGATGGTGGAAGGAAGCTGATCATATGCACTATGTGATTGACCAGCTTCAAAGAGCCTTTGTTGCTCAATCATCCAATCCGGAAGAGTCAACAATGGAGTATTAAATCTTATGTTACTTACATTTAATTACCGATTTGCTTAACTGTATCAATTATAATGTTTATGCTCCCTTCTATTGATTTCTCAACGATGCCTTTTGAAAGCATCTCACCAAATTTCCCTCTAAAAAACTGTCGCCATCTGTCTTTTCCTAAATAAAAATGATTTTTTAAATCCTTTAATTCCGCTTTCAACTCTTCAACTTCCTTACCCATTGCTTCATATGCTTGAATGATATTTTCAAATTGTTCAACAATGTTTTGTTTCTCATTTGACGAAAAGTCATCATTTTCAATAATTCCCAACTCCACCTTTAAATGATTAAAGTGATAAATTATTTCCATATACCCATAATCAGTTGGGCAATTTATTTTGTTTCTGCATACCTGCTTATGTTTCTCGCTATCGATCTGAATTTTATCTGATATTGTTGATAAGTAAATAAGTTGGTCTTGTGCAGTATGAAATGAGTAAAATTCGGAATCAAATTTTTCAATAAATCTCTTGTAATCATTGGGTGAATGCGGGAGATTTAAAAATCGCTTTGCTTTTTCTTCTACGAGTGATTTCATTTGT
>JAGKTB010000209.1:0-5735 GCA_018993145.1 Flavihumibacter sp. | reverse complement strand
GAACTGCATCCCTCTCAATTCAGCGATATTAGCCAGCAGGAGCAGCAGCATACCACCAACAGCAACGGCACGGATAGTGGATTTATTGGTGGTAAAAATGCCGGTGAACATCAGCACTACACCCAATATGGCGGAAAGAATAATTGCGTTCATACTATTTCAGGTCGTTTGCTGTTTATTTTAAATTCATCCTGTCCAGAATCTGCTGAGAGATTTCGGTGGTCATCGACAAAATGGGTTTGGGATAGATACCGATCAGCACAATACCAACTACTAATATAGCCAGTGCAATCTGCACATTCAAACGGATATCTGTAGCATTGGCAGTACGCTCATTGGTGGGTCCGTAAAATACATTCTGCACCATGCGCAGGGTATATCCCGCACTAAAGATAATCGTGATGATACCCGCCACTGCGTAGATCATTCCGAACTTGGTAGCAGTGGATCCCCATATACCATTGAACATCATAAACTCACCGATGAAGGCATTGGTCAATGGCATCGCAATATTAGCCAGTGCCACGATCAACATTAATATAGTCAGCACAGGTGCCTTTTGTGCAAGGCCGCCTAATTCAGAAATCTTTCTTGTCCCAAACTGCTGCTCGATCACATTCACCACGATCCACATACCCAGGATATTGATCCCGTGATTGAACATCTGGATCATGATGCCCTGGATACCACTGTAGCTGGGGGCAAATAAAGCCAGGATCATCAGGCCGATGTGTGCAATGGAAGACCAGGCTACCAGTCGCTTTAAATCATCCTGTTTGATGGCCACAAAAGAGGCATACAGCATACCTACTACAGCCAGGGTTGCGAAATTATCACCCCACTGATATGTAGCAGCCGGTACCACCGGAGCCAGCCAGCGCAGCAAACCAAATACCCCCATTTTCGCCATGATCGCACTTAGGATCATCGTCACAGCGGTAGGTGATTGTTCATACGTATCAGGCTGCCAGGTATGGAAAGGGAATAAAGGCATTTTCACCGCGAATGCAACCACCAGCAAAATGAAGATGGTCATTTCCTCGCGGGCTGACAAAGTCAGCTTTACATAATCCGCCCAGGCGAAAGAACCACCTGATTTGAAATACAGCAGGATCAGTCCGATTAACATGAACAGCGATCCTACAAACGTGTATATGAAAAACTTGATCGTAACCTGGACTCTTTTTTCACCACCCCAGCGGGAACAAAGAAAATAAAGTGGTATCAATGCCAGTTCCCAGAAGAAGTAGAAGAGCATGGCATCCATCGCCATGAACACACCTAATAAACCGGACTGCGATAAGAGCATCAATCCAAAGAAACGACTGCCATCAACATAACTATTATTCCAGGTGCTGTAGATGATCAGCGGAAAGGCAAAAGTTGTCAACAGACAAAGCAGCTGGCTCATGCCATCCAGTTCAAAATGGAAGCGACTGTTCAGGGCGCCGATCCAGGGTTGATTGAAGCTGAGATGGGCCGCATCATTCCATACACTCATGCCTGCCAGCATCACGGCCAGCGAAACCAGTGTAGAGAACAGGGCGATCGATTTAGCGGTTGCTTCCTGACGGATCGCAAAGAGTGCGACACCGGTCAGCAGGGGAATCAAAATCAGTAAAACTGGTACCATTATTTGAATCTCGTTTCTTTCAATTGATCAATTATTTCTTCAGGAACACCTGCAACACAAACAACAGGATCATACCCAGCACCATCAGCAGGATATAACTGCCTACCTGGCCACTTTGCAATAAGCGGAACTGGCGACTCGCATACTGCACACTTCTTCCAACTCCATTCACCACCCAGTCGATGCCAAAGCGATCCAGTTTTTCCAGTCCTTTTCCAAATGCATTTACCGGTTTGGTGATAACTGCTTCATACAGCTCATCCACATACCATTTATTCTGCAATACTTTACCCAATCCAGTTTCTTCCGCATCTGTTTTCTGATAGCCACTGAATTTCTTCCAGGCAAAAATGATAATCACCAGGATAACCGCCATCAATCCAAACATCAGGATCAGCTCCAGCGTATGGTCAATGCTATGAGGAGTCATTCTGCGGGTGGATTCTGCAAACACCGGAGCCAGGAATTCATTCAACTGGTGACCGCCATGCATCAGTACTTCCGGAATACCTACCAATCCACCGGCAAAACTGAAGATCGCCAGGATCACTAATGGAATGGTCATCGCTGCAGGAGATTCATGCAGGTGATGTTCCTGCTCATGGGTTCCTCTGAAGCTTCCCTGGAAGGTCATGCTGTACAAGCGGAACATATAGAAAGCGGTCATGAGTGCACCAATCGCGCCCAGTACATAATACACGGGGTTGTTGGCAAAAGCAGCCGCCAGGATCTCATCTTTGGAGAAGAAACCGGAGAATGGAATGATACCGGCAATCGCGAAACAGGCAATCAGGAAAGTGATATGCGTTGTAGGCATGTATTTTTTCAATCCACCCATGTTGCGGATATCCTGCTCATGATGCATGGCATGAATAACAGAACCAGCACCAAGGAACAACAAGGCCTTGAAGAAAGCGTGTGTCATCACATGGAATACTGCTCCGGTGTAAGCCCCAACTCCGAGGGCCAGGAACATATAACCCAGCTGGCTAACCGTAGAATAGGCCAGTACTTTTTTGATATCGTTTTGTTTGAGCGCGATACTTGCTGCCAGCAAGGCAGTAGCAATACCAATTACCGCAACCACAGTTTGTGTAACCGGCGCCAGTGTATATAGAATATTACTTCTCGCGATCATGTAGATACCTGCGGTAACCATGGTAGCCGCGTGGATCAGGGCAGATACAGGAGTCGGGCCCGCCATCGCATCTGGCAACCAGGTGTATAAAGGAATCTGAGCACTTTTACCGGTTGCACCTACAAATAATAACAAGGTTATAATCGTGAGGTCTTGTCCGGATAATTGATCCACTTTGCTGAATACATCGGCATACCCAACTGTACCCAGTTTGCTGAGCAGATAAAACACCGCTAATAGAAATCCTGCATCACCAATGCGGTTCATCACAAAAGCTTTCTTCGCCGCACCAGTGTACTCAATATTTTTAAACCAGTAACCGATCAGTAAATAAGAGCAGAGTCCCACTCCTTCCCAACCGATGAACATGATCACATAGTTGGAACCCAGCACCAGCAGCAACATCGAGAACACAAAGAGGTTCAGGTAGGCGAAGTAGCGGGCAAAATGAGGAGCTGATTCTTCGTGCATGTAAGCCGTAGAATACAGATGAATCAGGAAACCGATTCCGGTAATGATCAGCAGGAACAAACTGCTTAACTGGTCTACCTGGAAGGCGAAAGGAATGGAAGTTTTTCCAAACTCAATAAAGTTGAACAGGGTTACCACGCCGGTTGAGCCACCCTTCACCTGCATGAAGAGCAGGATACTTACCACAAAGGAAGCCAGGATAACACCGGAGCCGATGATTCCACTCAGCGACTTAGACAAATAATTTCTCAGCAAACCGTTCAGCAGGAAACCTACCAACGGAAAGAGGGGAACCAGCCAAACGTAATCGATAATATTGTTCATATCAGTTTTTCAGTCTGTTCAGGAAATTCACATCCACCGAATGGATATTACGGTACATCATAACAATAATGGCTAATCCCACTGTCACTTCTGCTGCCGCCACAACCATGATAAAGAATACAAATAACTGTGCATCGATCCCATTGGTAAGGGTGGGCGCCGCGCCAGCAGCCATGCTATCTGCCAGGTGCATTTTGGAAAAAGCAACCAGCAACAGGTTCACGGCATTTAACATCAATTCAATACACATGAAAATGATGATGGCATTCCGCCTTGTCAGCACGCCAATCACCCCGATCGAAAACAGGGCCAGCGCCAGGAATATGTAGAGATTTATAGGCATCTTATATAATCTTTTTTAGTTGTTTCTTTCACCTTTCACTTTTCACCTTTCACCTTTCACTTCTTCTCACTTCTTCCCCAGCACCACTGCCCCCACCATCGCGCTCAAAAACAGCACACTACTGATCTCAAACGGGATCACATACTCATTGAAGAGCGCTTTACCCAGGTTTTGAATCAATCCCGTATCACCCTCTGCTACCAGCGCCATGGTGGATTTGCTGTCCGCATCTCTTAAGGCCGCCACCAGTACCAGCAGGAAACAGCCTCCGGCGATGGTTCCCGCCAGTTTCAGCCATTTGTTTTTCTGCGGTTCTGTTTCAGTGTTCAGGTTCATGAGCATGATCACGAACAGAAACAGTACCATGATGGCACCTGCATATACGATCAGGTTCACTACTGCCAGGAATTGTGCGTTGAGCAGGATATAATGTCCGGATAATGCAAAGAAAGTGGCGATGAGTGCCAGCACACTGTAAACCGGATTCTTACTGGTAACCACCAACAGGGCACCTCCCAGGGCGACCGCAGTCAGCAACCAAAATAATATTTCTGTGATGTTCATGTTTGTTGTTCGCAGTTACTTGTAAAGATGTCTGTTACTTTTTTCTGGCCCTCTCCCCTACCGCTTTCTGGTAGAGCTCCGGTTCTTTTTTCGGATCCGGAATCAGGAGGTCATTTTTACCATAAATAAATCCTTCTCTCTTATAATTGGATGGAGCAAAGGTTTCACTCAGGTAAATCGCATCTTTCGGACAGGCTTCCTCACACAATCCGCAGAAGATGCAACGCAACATATTGATCTCGTATTTCGCTGCATATTTTTCTTCGCGGTACAGATGCTCTTCACCCTCCTTACGTTCAGCCGCTTCCATGGTGATGGCTTCAGCCGGACAAGCAACTGCACACAAACCACAGGCGGTACAATTCTCTCTGCCTTCCTCATCGCGGTTGAGAATATGCAAGCCTCGGAAAACCGGGCTGAAAGGTCTTGTCTCCTCCGGATAATTGATAGTTGGTTTCTTCTTAAAGAAATGCGACAGAGTGATACTCATTCCTTTGGCAATCGCAGGCAGGTACATTTTCTCCCACACCGTCATTGGATGACGATCTACTGCTTTGGATCTATTGGTGAGCATTTGCATAATTCGGGCGTAAAAATATTTTTAAACTGGTTACAGGCCAAGTTTGATTCCAATCAGAAAGGCCATCCGTTTTCTTTTATCAGCACCACTATTGCGGTGATCAGCATATTGATCAGCGCCAGCGGAATCATCACTTTCCATCCGAGGTGCATCAACTGATCATAGCGGAAGCGCGGGATGGTCCAGCGCACCCACATGAACACAAATATGAAGAAAGCAGCTTTCAGGAAGAGCGACAATCCCTGCAGCACAGCTACCATATTCATTCCCATGCTTTCAATCAAGCTGGCATCATTTACAAAGGGGATATCATATCCACCGAAATAAAGTGTTGCCATCAGCACACTGCTCATGAACATGTTGATATATTCCGCAAACAGGTAGAAACCCAGCTTCATAGAAGAGTATTCCTGGTGATAACCAAAGTTCAATTCGTTTTCTGCTTCCGGTAAATCAAAAGGAGTACGGTTACATTCTGCAAAAGCGCAGACAATAAAGATCAGAAAACCCAGGGGCTGGTACACGATATTCCACCATCCGCCGGAAGCACTTTGTAACTCTACAATGGTTTTCAAACTCAGGGAACCGGTCAGCATCAACAGCGCAATGATGGACAAGCCCATGGCCAGTTCATACGAAATCATCTGGGATGCACCACGCAGGGCAGCCAGCAGGGAGAACT
>JAGKTB010000208.1:0-7026 GCA_018993145.1 Flavihumibacter sp. | reverse complement strand
AATCTCCCTTGAAAGTATGACGCTCCGGAACCCCGTGATAACTAAATAAAATATGATCAAAATCCTGCTCCAGGTATGGACGAATACTCTCTGCTAATGCATGTAAATAATTGGGCTCCTCATAATAAGGCGGAACGATATCCAGCTTAAAAGGATAGTTTCCTTCCTTATGCTGCAATTTCGCATACTCAACCGCGGTTTCATAACTGCTCATCGCATAGTGCGGATACATCGGCACCAGGATTACTTCTTCCAATCCCGGATGCTCTTTCATCAGTTTATCATAAGCTGCCTTGGGCGATGGTGTCCCATAACGCATACAAATCTCCACCGGTTCTTCCACCTGCTCCTGCAAGGCTGCCTGTAATTGTTTGGTCAGCACAATCAGGGGCGATCCCTCATCTGTCCAGATCGAGGCATAGGCCTTGGCTGATTTTGGTGCCCGAAAGGTTACGATGATTCCCTTTACCAGCAGCACCCGCAATAAATAGGGCACATCAATCACCCGTTCATCCATCAAAAACTCATTCAGGTACTTCCGAACATCCTTAACCGAAGTGGAATCCGGAGAGCCCAGGTTCATCAACAAAATGCCACGTTTCTTCATTGAGGGGAAATTTGATGCAAATAACAAGTTTCAGGACACAAAGTTGCAGAAAAAAACCTGCCCTGATCACATGCATAAAAAACACAATTCATTCGTTATTAGGTACAAATGATCCAACAAAACCGGCATTTATCATGGAATCTGACCATTTCCTGACTGTATGCACTCGGTAAATCAATTACCGTAGGTTATTTTTGCACTGGAATTTGTGCGAATACTATGGGAGATTATCCGAAAGATTTGCAGCATTTTTTTGTGGTTGGGCTCAGTTATAAAAAATCTGATTCTGCCGTAAGAAGTCGTTTTGCCATCAGCCAGGAACAATACGATTGGATTCTGGAACAGGCAAATGCCCACGGTATTGCTGAACTCTTCGTTTTATCTACCTGTAATCGCACCGAAATTTATGCCATCGCCCCTGAATTGGATGCCCTGATCACCCTGATCTGTGAAGCTACCGGGCAATCGGAAGAAGAATTCAAACAATTTGCTTATCTGTATCGCGCTGAAACTGCGGTACAACATCTGTTCCAGGTGGCAGCCGGACTCGATTCACAAATCCTGGGCGACTATGAAATTGTTGGACAAATCAAGATCGCCATCAAATACGCCAAGGAAAAAGCTGCCATCGGTCCATTTATCGAACGCCTTTTCAACCAGGTGCTGGCAACTTCCAAACTCATTAAAAATCAAACAGCGCTGAGCAGTGGCTCTGTATCTGTTTCCTTTGCCGCGATTCAGTACCTGAAAGACCGGGTACCCGATGTGGCCAATAAATCTGTCCTGATGATTGGTACCGGTAAAATAGGTCGCAATACCTGCAAAAACCTGATCGATTACCTGGGTTGCACCAACATCACCCTGATGAACCGCACCCATGAAAAGGCAGAGAAACTCGCAAAAGAACTGGATTTGGCAGCACTGCCCGCCAGCTTCCTGGCACAAACAGTTGCTGATACCGATATCATCATTGTTGCCTCCAATGCCGCGGAAGCAATTATTCGTCCCGAACACCTGAAGCCCGGCACAGAACAATGGATCATTGACCTGTCTATCCCTAACAATGTGGCGCCTGAAGTGAGTGAAGTGGAAGGCAAGGAACTCCTGAATGTTGACCAGCTTTCCCGCATGAAAGATGAAACCCTGCTGAAGCGCCAGGCAGAAGTTCCAAAAGCCCTCGCCCTTATTGCAGAGCAGAGTGGTGAGTTTTATGACTGGTGTAAAATGCGCAAACAACTGGCTGTACTGGGACAGGTAAAACTCAAACTCGAAGAAATTCATGTAAACACCCTGAGCATTGATCCACAGCATCCTCAATGGGTTTATACTACTACCTTTGCCAACACCGAAGAAGCCGCTACCCGGATTCAGAAAGTGCTGAACACGATGGCTGCCAAAATGCGGGTGAAAAACCAGCGTGGTTGTCATTACCTGGAAGCAATTAACGATTTCATGGCCTTCGGTGCCAATTAACATGAACAAGATTATAAGAATCGGAACGAGAGACAGTCAATTGGCTGTCTGGCAGGCTACATTGGTACAGTCGCTGCTCAGCGCCAAAGGATTTCAAACCGAACTGGTTCCCCTGAAGTCAGATGGCGATATCGATCTCGTTACTCCCCTCTATGCCATGGGCGTACAAGGCGTATTCACGAAAACACTCGACAGTGCCTTACTGAGTGAGCGCTTTGATATTGCTGTTCACTCCATGAAAGATGTACCTACCCAAATGGCTCAGGGAATTGTTGCTGCTGCCGTTTTACCAAGAGCCAGTCACAAGGATTTACTGGTTCCCAAAAATGGAACCGAATTTCTTTCTGATGCCGCCTACTCCGGTTTGATTGCTACCA
Source organism: Flavihumibacter sp. (assembly GCA_018993145.1). Classification (GTDB taxonomy): domain Bacteria; phylum Bacteroidota; class Bacteroidia; order Chitinophagales; family Chitinophagaceae; genus Flavihumibacter. The sequence goes on along the minus strand of JAGKTB010000208.1, from coordinate 4,569 downwards.
GCAGCATTCGCAGAAAAGCACAATGGCTGAACAGATACCCCCACCATCGCATCACCAACCTGCGTGGCAATGTCAATACCCGCCTGCGCAAATTGTCTGAAGAAGATTGGGATGGCGCCATTTTCGCAGCAGCCGGATTGGAACGTATCAACCTCCGGCCTGAATCAGCTATTGAACTCGACTGGATGTTACCTGCACCTGCACAGGGTGCTATCCTCGTAGTTTGCCGGCAATCTGATACCACTACTTTTGAAGCCTGCGCTTTATTGAATGATCCGGATACCGCGCTCTGTGCCAACATTGAACGCGATTTCCTGAAAACCCTGATGGGCGGCTGTTCTACACCGATCAGCGCACTGGCTGAAATAGAAAATTCAATGGTGCGCTTTCGCGGAAACATTTTTTCACTGGATGGCGCAGCTCATCTTGCTATTGAAAAAACCGTTGCGGTTGAAGATGCCCGAGAACTTGGTACCATAGCGGCCAATAAATTACTTGAACAAGGTGCTGATAAAATTGTTGCAACTATAAAAAATGGCAATTGAAACCCACACCATATTGCCCCGCTTATTAACTACCAGGCCGCTGGCAGATGCCACCATACTGGAAGCAAAAAAAAGAGGTGTTGAGATCAGCACCCTTTCTTTCATTGATACCGCGCCGATTCATACGGCTGAAATCATTGAAGAAATTCAGGCAGCCCTGCTCATGAGTACCACGGTTGTTTTCACCAGCATGAATGCCGTGGAATCTGTGGTAGAGATCATGCAGGATCAGCATCCCGACTGGCAGATCTATTGCATCGGTCAAACAACCAAATCCCTGATTGAAAAATACTTTGGAGAAGAGCGCATCATCGGTACTGCAGACAATGCAGTTGCTTTAGCTGATCGTATCATTGAAGATGAACTGTCGGATGAAGTGATTTTTTTCTGTGGTGATCAGCGCCGCCCGGAATTGCCGGATATGCTTTTTGCCGCGGGTATCCTGGTTACTGAGATCGTAGTTTATGAAACCATTCCCGTTCACCACAAACTGAACGAATCTATTGCTGGAGTGTTGTTTTATAGTCCGTCTGCTGTGGAGAGTTTCTTTGTCAACAACAAACTCGAACCCCGCACCCTGGTGTTTGCAATTGGTGATACAACAGCCACGACTATCCGAAAATTCTGTTCCAATAAAATTATCCTGGCCGATAAACCAGGAAAAGAGGGACTGGCAAAAAAAGCCATTGATATCCTCGCACTGAACTGATAAAAAACAAGTACACTATATGTCGCTACAAAACGATCTTATTCTGCGTACCCTGAGAGGAGAAAAAACGGAAAGAACCCCCGTGTGGATGATGCGCCAGGCAGGTCGCTATCTCCCTGAATACATGGTACTGCGTGAGAAGTATGGCTTTTTCGAACGTTGCCAGACTCCTGAACTGGCTTGCGAAATCACGCTGCAACCAATTGATATTGTTGGGGTGGATGCCGCCATTCTTTTCTCTGATATCCTGGTAGTTCCCCAGGCAATGGGATTGGAAGTACAACTGATTGAAAGCAAGGGTCCCTTTTTGCCCGACCCCATTAAAAATATTGCCGACTTAAAGCGCGTAGGCGTGCCCGATGTAAATGATCGCCTGCATTATGTGTTTGATGCGATCAAGCTGATTAAAAAAGAATTGAATGACCGCGTGCCCCTGATAGGATTTGCAGGTGCTCCCTGGACCCTGCTTTGTTATATGGTCCAGGGTAAAGGCAGCAAGACTTTTGATGAAGCCAAAGCTTTCTGTTATGCACAACCGGAAACTGCGCATCAGTTATTGCAGATGATCACCGATACTACCATCGCTTATCTGAAAGGCCAGGTTAAAGCCGGTGCAGACCTGGTTCAGATTTTCGATAGCTGGGGTGGATTGCTGAGTCCGGATGATTTTGAAATTTTCTCCTTACAATACATCCGCCAGATTGTAGCTGCCTTAAAAGACGAAGTGCCTACCATCATTTTTGCAAAGGGTGCCTGGTTTGCGCTGGAAGAAATGGCAGCAACAGGAGCACATGGATTAGGAATCGACTGGTGTATCAAACCTGCTATGGCGCGACAGTTTGCTGGAAACAACGTAACCCTGCAGGGCAATTTTGATCCGGCCAAATTACTGGGACCCATACCCGAAATCCAGAAAGCAGTGAAAAAAATGCTGACAGATTTTGGTCCGGGCAGACATATCGCGAATCTCGGTCATGGTATCCTGCCCAATGTTCCGGTAGATCATGCGCGTGCCTTTGTAGATACGGTAAAAGAGTTTCGTCATCATGTTTAAGGACAAGTTCATAGCCTATATCCACGATTTGCAGAACCGGATCTGTGCTGCACTCGAAGCCGTAGATGGCAAAGCCAGCTTCGTGGAAGACCAGTGGGAAAGACCTGAAGGTGGTGGAGGTAAAACAAGGGTGATCGCCAATGGCAATGTGATTGAGAAAGGAGGCGTGAATACATCTGTCGTATTTGGTGAAGTAACCGATGCCATGCGCACCCAACTCAAGATCAATGGGCACAGTTGGTTTGCCTGTGGCTTAAGCCTGGTGATTCATCCCTACAACCCCTTTGTACCAACCGTGCACTGCAATTACCGCATGTTTGAATTGTACAATGAAGCGGGAGAAGTAATGGATCGCTGGTTTGGTGGCGGCACTGATTTAACGCCTTATTACCTGTTTGAAGAAGATGCCCGGCATTTTCACCAGACTTATAAAAATGCCTGCGACAAATTTGATGAAAGCTTTTATCCTGCCTTTAAAAAAACATGCGATGAGTACTTTGTGAACTGGCATCGCAATAAGGAAAGAAGAGGCATTGGTGGTATCTTTTATGATTACCAGCGCCCAACAGCTGAAAGAGATGCCAACTGGTGGCTGGCCTTCGCGCAATCCTGTGGTGATGCATTTATGGAAGCCTATATTCCGCTGGTGGAGAAAAGAAAGAACACGAACTTTACACCGGAGCAGAAACACTGGCAGGAAATCCGCAGGGGCCGGTATACTGAATTCAACCTGGTCCACGACCGCGGTACCTTATTCGGATTAAAAACCAATGGGCGGATCGAAAGTATCCTGATGAGCCTGCCTCCAACCGTACGCTTCGAATACAATTACCAGCCTGTACCCGGTTCGGAAGAAGATAAATTATTACAAGCCTGTTTGCACCCGGTAGACTGGGTGTAACACTAAAGTAGATACGATGATCCTGCAAAGAAGAAACCGCATACTCCGTCAATCGGCAGCCATCCGTTCCCTGGTGGCAGAAACGAGATTAAGTCCCGATGATTTTATAGTTCCCCTTTTCATCGATGAAGGAGAAAATACCCGCATTGAAATTCCTTCCATGCCGGGGTATTACAGGAATACACTGGACCTGACAGTAGCAGAAGTAAAGGAATTGTGGCAGATGGGATTAAAATCAGTATTGCTTTTCATCAAATGTAAAGATGAATGGAAAGACAATACTGGAAAAGAAGCCTGGAACCCGGACGGATTGATGCAGCGTGCTGTAAAAGCCATAAAAGAGGCGATACCGGAAATGCTGGTAATGACCGATGTGGCGCTGGATCCTTATTCCTCCTTCGGGCATGATGGTATTGTAGAAAATGGACAGATTGTCAATGATCCAACCGTAGAAGCCCTGGTAAAAATGAGCATCTCGCATGCAAAGGCCGGAGCAGATTTTGTAGCCCCCTCGGATATGATGGATGGCCGGATCGGCGCCATCCGAAAGGGATTGGAAGCAGAAGGATATATCAATACCGGCATCATGAGTTACAGTGCTAAGTATGCCAGTTGTTTTTATGGTCCTTTTAGAGATGCGCTAGACAGTGCACCAGGATTTGGCGACAAAAAAACCTACCAGATGGATTATGCCAACCGGATTGAAGCGGTGAAGGAAACCCTGATGGATGTGGAAGAAGGCGCCGATATCGTGATGGTAAAACCAGCACTGGCTTACCTGGATATCATCCGGGAAGTTAAAAACAGTGTATCTGTACCCGTTAGTGCCTATAATATCAGCGGGGAGTATGCCATGATCAAGGCAGCGGCAAAAATGGGCTGGATCAATGAAGACAAAGCAATCCTGGAAACCCTGACCTCCATCAAACGCGCAGGCGCAGATTTGATAGCCACCTATTTTGCAAAAGACGCGGTGAGGTTGATTGATTAAACCGATTATTAAACTTTAGAATAAGATCCTATGTTTATCATCGAACTCAACTACCAGGTACCTGTAAGTGAAATTGACGCCAATATGGCGGAACATATTGAGTACCTCGACAAACACTATCGTTCCGGGCATTTCCTCGCATCCGGCAGAAAGGAGCCCAGGGATGGCGGACTGATCTTTGTGAAAGCAGGAAGCAAACAGGAAGTGGAAAGGATCATTGCAGAGGATCCCTTCAATACAAAAGGATTGGCGACCTATCGCATCATCGAATTCAAAGCAACCAAAAAAATCAAGACCTACGATAATTTCGCGGGTGACGAATAATATTTCAGTAACATGAACAACATATCTGTCAGCAAAGCACTTTTT
>JAGKTB010000207.1:0-3952 GCA_018993145.1 Flavihumibacter sp. | reverse complement strand
GTTTCGGGGCCTTTGAATCCAAAAACGAACGTGATTTTTGTAGAAGGAAGAAGGAAGATAATACAGCATGGTTGGGGTGAGTACGCGGGGGGACGAAAAAAAAAAAAGGGGGGGGAACCCGTGTAGTTCCCCGCCTCTAAACAAAATTGAACGAGGGTTTAGCTGATAATGTCCTCAACACAACGACTGATTTCTACAATGCGCGGTTCATTCAGCCGGTAATAAATGAATTTACCATCGCGCTCAGTCTTCACAATGCCCGCTCTGCGCAAAATTGCAAGATGCTGAGAAGCAACAGATTGCTCCAGACGCAGCCGTACATAAATTTCTGTAACGGTTAACTTGTCGTTTTCTTCCAACAACTTCATGATTTGCTGGCGCAATTTGTGATTCATTGCTCTGAGCGTGAGTGCTGCTTTTTTTACATGTAAGAAATCAACCTTCATTTCAGCGCCTTCCGCCTCATTAACCAATAGATAATTTCCTGCTACTGTGTTCATGTCTCAGATGGGATTTAAATGTTTAGCCTTAACCTTAACAAGCAAATTTACATAGCAATTAATTAAAATACATCAGGATTTTGCTTTTACAGGGTCATAAAAAGCTTTTACGTAAAATGGTTCCGAATAAGCAAGTTCAGCAAACTCCGCTCTATCGTACATTTCCTGTGCAATTCTCACAAAATCCATTGCCCCAGGCTGCCAGTCAGGGAAGAAAGCATTCGCCGATTTTAACAGGACTTTATATTTCGCGGCTCCGTTTCCAATGAAAAAAACAGGTTCCACGTTGATCCAGTTATTAAAACTGTCTGCCTCCAATACCAGGGCAGCAGGTGCCATCAACATATTTTTGGAGGAATCATAAACAGCCGTAAATACTTCCATTCTTCGTGCATCGATCATTGGACAAACGATTCCTTTGCCGTTATGATGTAAATAAGAGGCAGCCATTACATATAAATTATCCAATAGGATCAATGGAACTTTCAAAGCATAACACAAACCTTTTGCACTCGCCATCCCAACCCGAAGGCCAGTGTAGGAGCCCGGACCAGCAACTACTGCAATCGCGTTCAAATCAGAAAATGAAATGCCGGCATCCTGTAAAAGCTTTTCCAGAGCCGGCTGCAGCCAGCTCGCATGATCTTTCTGCGAATGATTCGAACTACTCTTTAGGAGTTCTCCATCCCGTGAAATACAAAGCAGGGCGGTTTCTAGAGAAGTATCAATGGTTAACAAACAGCTCATGTAGGAAGTAAAGATTGTTCCAGCAACCTGGAAGGTTTATAGGCAGGATTTTCACCAGCCAGTATGGTTAATAGTTGCAACACATTCTTTTCTCCAATCAGGTTGGTCCACTCAAAAGGGCCCATTGGATAATTCGTTCCAAGTTTCATAGCGATATCGATCTCTTCCCTGGTGCTGATCCCTTCTTCCAAAGTCATCCAGGCTTCATTCAGAATCATAGCAAGAATTCTCGGGCGGATCATTCCTGCTACATCAGGTACTTTCATCCATGTTTTACCACATGCTTTTAAGAAACAATCCAATTCTTTCGGAAGCATATCCTGGGTGAATGCCAACTCCACCAATTCAGGATGTGTAAATCCGGGCCAGGCATTTATCCGGACAAATCCCGGAGGTAACTTACTGCACGGCCAGTTAACTGCATTTACAGCGATTGGTTTTTTCAGTTTTGCCAGATTTTCCTTTCGTTGTTCAGAGCCATCAAAATCCAGGTCTATAAAAAGGTCAGCAGGAAATTCAAGAAATGACTCCAGCTTATCCATCCAGACCAGTTCTACTGGCGCTTCACAGTTAGCCGGGAACAGATCCTGCCGATTGCTGTTCAGAATAGCTACTTTAATTGGAGAAATCCTCATAATCAAAAGTACAAAGCATTTATTTTTACCGCATGGAAAAAAAGATCATCAAAACAGAGCTGGCCCCAGCCCCCATTGGCCCGTATAGCCAAGCCGTACAGCTAGGCAATTTCCTCTTTATTTCAGGACAAGTGCCAATCAATCCTGCCACCAATGCCATTGAAGCAACCGATATCAGCGGTGAAGCAGAACAGGTCATGCAAAACCTGAAAGCCGTATTGGAAACTGCCGGCTACAATTTTGCAGATGTAGTCAAAACCACCATTTTTCTCACTGACATGGCCAATTTCCCGGCGGTTAATGAAGTCTATGGTAAGTATTTTGATGGTAATTATCCTGCACGTGAAACGGTTGCCGTTAAAGGGTTACCCCGAAATGTGAACGTGGAAATCAGTATGATTGCTTCTAAATAACCTATTACTTATTTTGACAATACACCCAATTCCCGGCCCACTTTGGTAAATGCTGCAATGGCTTTATCAAGGTGCTCCCGGGTATGGGCGGCACTCAACTGAACACGAATTCTGGCCTGCCCCTTTGGAACCACCGGAAAGAAAAATCCGATCACATAAATACCTTCTTCCAGCAAACGTGCTGCAAATTGCTGTGCAACTACTGCATCGTATAACATGATTGGAACAATCGGATGATCTCCGGGTTTGATATCAAATCCTGCTTCCGTCATTTGTTTTCTGAAATAACTGGTGTTAGATTCCAGACGGTCACGCAGTTCCGTTGTTTCACTCAACATATCCAGCACCGCAATGGAAGCCCCTACGATGGACGGAGCCAGGGTGTTACTAAAGAGGTATGGCCGACTTCTTTGTCGCAACATTTCAATTACTTCTTTCCTTCCACTTGTAAATCCACCTGATGCTCCGCCAAGGGCTTTACCCAGCGTGCCCGTAATAATATCTACCCTTCCCATTACACCGCGGTATTCATGGGTACCACGACCAGTTTTTCCCAGAAAACCGGATGAGTGACACTCATCTATCATCACGATAGCGTCGTATTGATCTGCCAGATCGCAGATTTTATCCAGTTGGGCAATGGTACCATCCATACTAAAGGAGCCATCCGTAACAATAATACGGCTTCTTGCCCCGGAAGCAGCCTGAAGCTGCAGTTCCAAATCCGCCATATCGTTGTGTTTGTAGCGGAACCGTTGTGCTTTGCATAGGCGAATGCCATCAATTATGGAAGCATGATTCAATTCATCAGAAATAATGGCATCTTCCTGGCCAAATAAGGGTTCAAAGACACCTCCGTTGGCATCAAAAGCAGCCGCATATAATATGGTGTCTTCCGTACCAAGGAATTCGGCAATTTTTCTCTCCAGTGTTTTATGTATATCCTGGGTTCCGCAAATAAAACGGACACTACTCATGCCATATCCATGAGAATCAATGGCTTCATGGGCTGCCTGGATCACTTTGGGATGTGAGGATAATCCAAGGTAATTATTTGCACAAAAGTTCAGTACTTTTTTCCCATTAACCAGTATCTCTGGTCCCTGCTCACTGGTAATAACCCTTTCCTTTTTAAATAAACCTGCCTCTTCGATGGATTGCAGTTCCTCTTTTATTCGCTGTACAAATTTCTCGTTCATATTACCGATTTAGGGTGTAAAAATAAGGAAGATTGGATGGCTAACGACTGTTCGTGAAATCGATTGAGTTGGCTGAAGTTGATCTTTTTTTAACTTTTTAGACTCGTGGATGTAACATCCCCTATCTATCTTGCGTCTAATTCGAAAACCGAAGCAATGAAACGCCCGATTTCCAAAACCAACCTTATTCTTAGCTCTGCAGCACTCCTTACGGGCCTCATTCTCACAACTTATCTGTTGGCTTTTTCAGGACTCTCCTTCCGGTCTGCAAGCGCCAATGCAGCAGCTACCTGTACTGAAATTGCGGAGGATGCCGCTCCTTCCCCTTTACCAGTAAGCAGTTCCATTATTTTTGAAGCATTAACCGGCCACCTTCTTTCCACCGGTTTTTAAACCGCCAATCTTTCATCTTTACTGTCCTATATAGTTTTTTACTATATAATGATCTTCCGTTTCCC
>JAGKTB010000206.1:0-3503 GCA_018993145.1 Flavihumibacter sp. | reverse complement strand
TTTATAAAAAAGCGATCAAGAACAATATGCCCGCTATTGCCATTACAGATCACGGCAATATGTTCGGTGCTTTTGAATTTGTATCCGAAGCCTATAAACATAAGGGTGAGGATGGCAAACCGATTGTAAAACCCGTAGTGGGATGTGAGTTCTATGTAGTGAAGGACCGTCATCGCAAAACCTTTACCAAAGAACAGAAAGACGAACGGTATCACCAGGTATTGCTGGCCAAAAACGCAGTGGGTTATCAGAACCTGATCAAATTAACTTCTCTCGGATATACGGAAGGCATGTACTCCAAATATCCCCGCATTGATAAGGAACTTATTGAGAAGTATCACGAAGGTCTGATCGCTACCACCTGTTGCATTGGCGCCTATGTACCGCAAACCATTTTACACGAATCAGAAGAAGCGGCAGAAAAAGAATTCAAATGGTGGCTCGATATGTTTGGCGAAGATTACTTCATCGAACTGCAGCGCCATAATATGAAGGAGCAGGAACAGATCAACCAGACACTCCTGAAGTTTGCAAAAAAATACAATGTTCCGGTTATCGCAACCAACGATAGCCACTACACCGATAAGGACGATGCCAATGCGCATGATATCCTGCTTTGCATCAACACCGGTGAAAAGCAGAGCACGCCTGGCTTTGATGACTTCGTGAATGATGATGCAGCAGTAAAGAACCGTCGTTTTAAATTCCCCAACGATCAGTTTTACTTTAAGAGCACGGAAGAAATGTCGGCACTTTTCAGCGATATTCCGGAAGCGATTGACAATACCAATAGGATCGTTGACCGGGTAGAATTGCTGAACCTCAAGAAAGACATCCTGCTACCCGCCTTCCCGATTCCAAAAGAATTTCAGGTGCACGCAGATTCCAATCTCAACCAGTGGGAATACCTCCGTCACCTGACCTATGAAGGTGCAAAGATGCGATACACGGATATCACCCCTGATATCCAGGAACGGCTCGATTTTGAATTGTTCACGATCAAGACCATGGGTTTTGCCGGCTACTTCCTGATCGTGAGTGATTTCATCCGTGCGGGAAGAGATCTTGGCGTATTTGTGGGACCAGGCCGCGGTTCAGCAGCCGGTAGTGCGGTTGCCTATTGTATCGGGATCACCAATATTGATCCAATTAAATACAACCTGCTGTTCGAACGTTTCCTGAACCCGGATCGTAAGAGCATGCCCGATATCGATACCGATTTCGACGATGATGGCCGGCAGAAAGTGATTGACTATGTGGTTCAGAAATATGGCAAAAACCAGGTGGCGCAAATCGTTACCTATGGTACCATGGCCGCCAAAATGAGTATCAAGGATGTAGCACGCGTTTTGGATCTGCCACTTTCAGAATCGAATGCCCTTGCCAAACTGGTGCCGGATAAACCGGGCATTGAACTGGGTCGGGTGCTGAAAGCTCCGCTCACAGAAAAAGACGGAGAAAAATCACTGGAAGCAAAAGAACAGTTGGCGCCGGAAGACATGGAGAATGTGCGCCAGCTTCGTGCGATTTACAGCGGATCTGATTTAAGAGCACATGTATTACAAGAAGCGGAACGCCTGGAAGGATCTGTCCGGAATACAGGTTTGCATGCAGCAGGTATCATCATCGCACCGGATGATTTGATGAACATCATCCCGGTTTGTACCGCCAAAGACTCTGATCTCCTGGTAACCCAGATTGAAGGCAGCATCATTGAGGATGCAGGGGTTATTAAAATGGACTTCCTGGGATTGAAAACCCTGACCATTATCAAGAATGCCCTTGGCATGATCAAAGAGAATCATGGGGTGGATATTGTGATCGACGACATTCCATTAGACGATAAAGCTACGTTTGAACTCTATCAACGGGCAGACACCATCGGTACTTTCCAGTTTGAAAGTCCGGGTATGCAGAAATACCTCCGCGACCTGAAACCCGACCAGTTTGCTGATCTGATTGCGATGAACGCCCTGTATCGACCGGGACCGCTGGCTTATATTCCGAATTTCATCGACAGGAAACATGGTAGGGAAGAAATTGCTTATGACCTGCCGGAAATGGCCGAATACCTCCAGGAAACCTATGGTATCACCGTTTACCAGGAACAGGTAATGTTGCTGGCCCAGAGCCTTGCCGGATTTAGTAAGGGGGATGCCGATGTACTGCGAAAAGCGATGGGTAAAAAACAGAAAGCAGTACTGGACAAAATGAAAGCCCAGTTTGTGGACGGCGCCATGAAAAAAGGCCATCCCAAAGACAAACTGGAAAAGATCTGGACAGACTGGGAAGCATTTGCTCAATATGCATTCAATAAATCGCATTCCACCTGTTATGCATTTGTGGCTTATCAGACCGCTTACCTGAAAGCCCATTATCCCTCTGAATACATGGCGGCCGTATTAAATAACGCCGGCAGTATTGAAAAAATCACCTTCTTCATGGAAGAGTGTAAGCGTATGGGACTGGAGGTATTGGGACCGGACATCAACGAATCCAAAAAGGGATTTGCTGTGAATAGGGCCGGTGTGATCCGTTTTGGCCTGGGAGGATTGAAAGGCGTTGGAGAAGCGGCGGTAGACAGCATTATCAGTGAAAGAGCACAGGCCGGTCCGTATACTTCGATCTTCGATATGATCAAACGTATCAACCAGCGTTCGGTAAACAAAAAAACATTGGAAAGTCTGGCCTATGCGGGAGCGTTTGATTGTTTCCCTGAACTCCACCGGGCCCAGTATTTTTTTATCCCGCAGGGCGATACCAGCACGGGCCTCGAAAAGATCATCAAATACGGGAATATCTACCAGGCACAGTCGCAGGGTACTACTAACACCCTTTTCGGAGATTTGCCGGCAGTACTTGATATACCTGCTCCAAAAATCCCGGCCTGTGATCCCTGGTCTTTAACTGACCGGCTGGAAAAGGAAAAAGAAGTAACGGGCATCTTCATGAGTGGACATCCCCTGGATAATTTCCGGTTCGAGATGAAACATTACGGCATTACACCGATTTCGGAATTCCTGGAAGTGCTCGAAAGCACTACCCTACAGGCAAGTGGTAAGCAATACCGCCTGGCAGGTCTGGTACTGGACGGTCAACACCGGCAAACCCGTACCGGTAGAAGTTTTGGATCTTTGAGTGTAGAAGATTACTCCGGCAAAACGGAGATCATGTTATGGGGCGATGACTACATGCGATTCAAGGACTACCTTGAAAAGGGCAAGATTATCTTTGTAGTAGGGTCCTTTAAAAATCGATTCAATTCCGATAAATATGAGTTTAAAGTGGAACGGATCAGCCTTTTGGAATCCATTAAACATGGCATGACCAAACAGGTAACACTCTTTGTGGAACCCAGGCATGTGACAGAGGAAATGATCAGTTTCCTTGAAGGAAACCTGGTGAAATACAAAGGCGGAAGCACTTCCCTGAGAATCAATTTGATGGATGTTAAGAACCAGCGGTTAACAAGTTTGTACAGCCTTGGGCCGGGACTCAATATG
>JAGKTB010000205.1:0-3020 GCA_018993145.1 Flavihumibacter sp. | reverse complement strand
GATAAACTCATTCTGAAGGCATTTGTAGGGCCTTTTATTGCCACTTTTTTTATCACCCTTTTTGTGCTCGTACTTCAGTTTTTCTGGTTGTACATTGATGATTTTGTAGGAAAGGGACTGGATCTTGTAACCATCGGGGAAGCCATTCTTTACGTAGCTGCAACTGTTGTGCCCCTGGCGCTGCCACTGGCTGTTCTGTTATCCTCTATTATGACGTTTGGCAACCTGGGTGAAACCTTTGAACTGGTGGCTATTAAATCTGCCGGTATTCCTTTGCTGCGTTTTATGCGACCGATCATGGTGGTAGCCTTGATCCTGAGTGGAGTTGCCTTCCTGTTTAACAACTACCTCTTGCCGGTATCCAACTTGAAACTGAACCGGTTGAAATATGATATCATCAACAAGAAACCAGCTTTCGATTTAAGGGAAGGCTCTTTTTATACCAATATTCCCGGTTATTCCATTAAGGTTGGCAAGAAGGAGAAAGATGATAGTACCCTTCGGGAAATCATCATCTTTGAAAAAGACTACAACCTGCAGGATAATATCATCATTGCGAATAAAGGAATTATGCGGGTGTCTGATGACAAACGTTTCCTGGAATTCAAACTGATGGATGGATGGAGATATACGGAAAGAGGAAGCAGGGTAAACACAAATACAGAATATATCCGTTTGGGCTTTAAGGAATTTAAGAAAGTGTTTGATTTAAGTTCCTTGTCGTTTAATAAAACCGAAGACAGCCTGTTCAAGGATAATTACCAGATGCTGAGTGTAAGGCAACTGGACGGAGCCATTGATTCTCTCAGTAAGGTACATACGATTTTCAGAAAAAAGGTGTCGGATGAAATTGGTACCTACGTGCAGTTTTACAAATACATGGATACGGCTTATACACCACTCACTACAAAAGCCACTGCCGATTCCTTACGGGATATCATCCCCGACAGCCTGCATTCTTCCATGAACGACCGGGTTCTATCTCAGCTCTCGATTGTAAAAAGCTCACTTGAAATCACTAAAACCGATTACCAGAACCGGATGAAGAGTTTGCGGTTGCACAAAATGGCCTGGCATGAAAAATTTGCCATGTCGATCGCCTGCTTTGTATTATTCCTGATTGGTGCCCCGCTTGGATCCATCATTCGTAAAGGAGGAATCGGTACGCCGCTGGTATTTGCAGTTATATTTTTCGTGGTTTTCTTCCTGCTGAATAATTTCGGTAAGAAGTTTGTAAAAGAAGATGTGATGGCACCCATATGGGGTATCTGGCTGGCAACCTTTGTGCTGGTGCCTATTGGAGTGTTTCTAACGTATAAGGCTATGCGGGATTCACAATTGTTCAACAAAGAATTTTATTACAGGACATTTCGCCGGTTGCGCCCCCTGCTCAGCCGGTTCAACAAAAAAAGCGGAGCTGTCCAGCCGCAATAAATTAAACAACACTGGTATGAAAAAGATTTCCCAATCACGCCGAGAATTTTTGACCACCACTTCAAAAGCTTCTCTCGCCTTAGGCATTGGTGGCAGTTTCATTGGAAGTGGATTATTGAGCTCCTGCAAAACTTCCCAAAGCAGTGGAAACAATCCTTTCCGCACCGGGTTTGAGCAGGCTCCACTCCCCTATTCCTACAGTGCACTGGAACCGGCCATTGATGCCCGCACCATGGAGATTCACCATACCAAACATGCAGCCGGATATGCGAAGAACCTGAATGATGCAGCTGTTGCAGAAGGCGTGGACAGGGGAAAACCGGTAGAAGAAGTATTGATGAATATTAAAAAATATTCCGAGAAGATGCGGAACAATGCCGGCGGGCATTATAACCATGAACTGTTCTGGAAATCCATGCGCGCTGCAAGAACCGATAATAAACCAGAGGGTCCGTTGCTGACTGCACTGGAAAGCAAATTCAATTCTTTCGCCAACTTCAAATCAGTGTTTTCCGAGTCTGCCAAAACCCGCTTTGGTAGCGGTTGGGCATGGCTGATACTCATGAAGGACAAACAACTGATTGTAACATCTACACCGAACCAGGACAATCCTCTGATGCCGGTAGCAGGCACCCAGGGAACTCCCTTATTGGGCCTTGATGTTTGGGAACATGCCTATTACCTGAAATACCAGAACAAACGCGCCGATTATGTCGACAACTGGTGGAGCCTGGTAAACTGGGACTATGTAGCTACCCGATACGAAACAGCAATGAAATAAAAAAAAGGCCGGTTTTCAATAACCGGCCTTTTTTTTATTTCATTCTTACGAGTGATTTATTATACAGTTGCTGATGAAGTTTCTTTAGTGCTTCAGGTGAGAACTTCATGATTTTCCGATCATAGGTCATTAATCCGTTCGTTTCAATTTCCACATCTGTTGTTTGGGTATAAACAGCAGCGGAAAGTCCTTTTTCAATATAATGCGGTATCACAGAGATAAACTCCGCATAGCGTTTGTACAGGTCTTCCTTATTCTTAAAGCTTTGATATCCCCAATTGTTTTTATCCTGCCAGGTATGTCCTTCCACCGGCAAACCAAGGCCACCAAATTCACCCAATACCAGAATTCTATCCGCACCAAATAAGGAGGGTTCCGGCATCAGGGGCTCGGGGTAGTTGTGCAAATCAATAATATGCCCAACGGGTTCAAAGTTTCCACCGCTGGCTGTATTTACCAGGCGAGAAGGATCTTCCTTCATAGTCCAGTTAACAATTTCCGCAGTCTTAAATTGTCCCCATGCTTCGTTAAATGGCACCCAAACTACAATAGAAGGGAAATTGTAGAAGTCCTGCATAATTTCCTTCCACTCGGTTTTAAAGATGGCCTCTGATTCGGGTGTCCTGTTTTTATCAGTTGCTTTTCCATAGATACCCGGACGCATTTCCCAACTGTTTCCCATATCGCCGCTGGGCATATCCTGCCAAACCAGCATACCTGCCTGATCACAATGATAGTACCAGCGGGCAGGCTCCACTTTCACATGTTTACGGATCATGTTGAAGCCCATCTCTTTGGTTTTAAC
>JAGKTB010000204.1:0-4349 GCA_018993145.1 Flavihumibacter sp. | reverse complement strand
AAACCTCACCCCGCAGGTCTTTCAGGGGAATTTTTCCTTTCCCCTGCAACATGATCACAGGATCAGAGGGGTCTTCTCCCACCAGGTTTTTCATAAATGAATATGGGAGTAACACATATTTATCAAATTCCCAACCGCCAATAATGGAAGAACCCTGTTTTTTAATCAGTCCGACTATGTTAACATTCCTGTTATAGATATTAACCATTTTTCCAACCGCGCGTTCCGGTTTACCAAATAGTTCTTCGGCAACTTTATAACCAATTACCGCAGAATTGGAAGCATAATCAAAATCGGTCTGTTGCAGGTAGCGCCCATCTATCACCTCTATTGTCTGAATATTGGAAAAATCTTCTGAAATCCCGTACATCCTTACATTGTCCAGTTTTTCATCCTGGAACTCCACTTTATCCATCCGCTGTAGCGCAAATGCAATATTGGCTGCTTCAGGCACCGCTTTTCGCAACAGATCCATTTCATGGTATTTTGGAGAGGGGCGGTTGAGCAATTTCCAGTAAGGGATCTGACCGCTGTAATCCCACTTGTCTATGAAAATGGTATTGCTACCCAGTGCCTTTATATCTTTCTGAACATTTTTCTCCAGGCTGTTTACAGTAGCCAGTACACCTATGATGCAGAATA
Source organism: Flavihumibacter sp. (assembly GCA_018993145.1). GTDB lineage: Bacteria > Bacteroidota > Bacteroidia > Chitinophagales > Chitinophagaceae > Flavihumibacter. The sequence continues at coordinate 3,707 of JAGKTB010000204.1, read as the reverse complement.
TACCAATGGTAATTCCAAACAGGGACAGAAAGGTTCTGAGTTTATTGGAACGAAACTCTCCCAGTGCCATTTTTAATCCGGTTCCCAGAATTTCGAGGGTTTTACGCATAAATCAAAAATACTGCTTCCTGATGCAACTAGTGTGAAAAAAGAAGCTTAAATTAGAAGAGAACAATCCGCCCGGGAAACTATCTGTACCAGCGTTGAATCAGAGGAAATTATTTCATCACTTAAATATAATTCCAATGGTTACTACAGACATCTCCCAGTTGGTTGGAGAGTGTGCATCCTGGATCGCCACTCTCCGCACAAAAAGAACCGCCTTCACCTCTCTCCGAGAAAAACTCCAGCAGCTTTCCACCAATCTCCAGGATCATGACACACTCAAAGACCTTGAACACCTCCAGAACCAGTTCTACATTCAACTTATCAACATCCACGACCTGAAACATGCCATCAAAGAGCATGAACAGATCGCCCGCTGGGAAAAAGAAAAAAAGGGTCAGGTCTCTGACGCAACCATCTCCGCGCACGAAGACATACTGATGCAGTACGAACAACTTAATGACACCCTCGATCATGTTGAGGATGAATTCCACCAGTTCGTCCGCAAAATCGAATGATGAGAAGAAGTACGAACTATGAAGTATGATTTATGAAGTAGGGATTCCTTCTTCTCACGTCTCACATCTCACGTCTCACCTCAATTCTTCCTTATGTCTGCAGAATTCGACACCTCACACGTCAAAAACATTGTCTTGCTCGGCCATGCCGGTTCCGGCAAGACCACTTTAGCGGAAAGTATGGTTTACGAAGCCGGACTGATACCGCGGCGGGGAACCATTTCCAGCCATTCCACATTGGGTGATTACCATGAATTGGAAAAAGAAAGAGGCAACTCCATTTTTTCCAAGCTCCTGTATACCCGATGGCGTGGATATAAGATCAATATTATTGACACACCCGGTTACGATGACTTTTGTGGGGAGGTGATCGCTTCCCTGCGTGTAGCCGATACCGGCGTGATGGTACTAAATGCGGCAATGGGTGTTGAAGTGGGTACCGATATTATCTGGCAATACACAGAATCGTTTAAGACGCCCATGCTTTTTGCAGTCAATCAACTTGATCATGAAAAAGCCGACTTCGACAAAACTGTCCAGGAGGCAAAAGACCATTTTGGTAACAAAATCGTGGTGGTGCAATACCCATTACAACAGGGTGCCGGTTTTCATGAGATCGTGGATGTACTCAGGATGACCCTTTACAAGTTTCACGATACAGGTGGCAAACCAGAAAAACTACCAATTCCTGAGCAGGAAAGGGAAAAAGCGGATCAGTTGCACAAAGAACTGGTAGAAGCGGTTGCCAGCAATGATGAAACACTCATGGAACATTACTTTGAAAAGGGTGAGCTAGATGAAGATGAAATGAAGGAAGGCATGAAAAAAGCCATGATCAACCATGATCTGTTCCCGCTTTTTTGTGTATCGGCAGAACGGAATATGGGAAGTGGCCGCCTGATGGGTTTTATTGATAATGTTTGTCCCAGTGCCAATGAAATGCCCCCTCAGCAAACCGTACAGGGTAAAGATCTTCCCTGCCGGTCAGATGCTGCCACCTGTCTTTTTGTTTATAAAACAGTTTCTGAACCGCATGTGGGTGAACTCTCTTTTTTCAAAGTTTATTCAGGAGTGGTCAAATCAGGAATGGACTTAATGAATGCCAATACCAGGGTGAGTGAAAAGATTAACCAACTGTTTATTGTTGAAGGAAACAAGCGAACAGCAGTGAATGAACTGGCTGCCGGCGATTTGGGTGCGACCCTCAAATTGAAAAACACCCATGTCAACAATACGCTATGCGATAAAAACAATCCGGTTGAGTTGGTGCCAATCCGTTTTCCTGCACCCAATCTGAGCGTGGCTATTGACCCTTTGGTAAAAGGAGAGGAGGAAAAACTATCACAAGCCCTTCACATGCTGGTAGAAGAAGATCCCACCATTCGGGTAGAAGTATCCGCTGAACTGAAACAGACCTTGCTGCATTGCATGGGAGACATGCACCTGGCAGTCATTAAATGGAAATTACAAAATCAGTTCCGGCTGGAAGTGCGTTTTTCCAAACCCCGCATTGCCTACAGGGAAACCATCCGCAAGCCGGCGGATGCCCAATACCGCCATAAAAAACAATCTGGTGGAGCGGGACAATTCGGGGAAGTACATCTCAGAATTGAACCATGGTTTGAAGGAATGCCCGAACCAAACGGTTTAACTGTCCGGAACCGGGAAACGCATCAGCTGCCCTGGGGGGGCAGCCTTGTTTATTACAACTGTATTGTTGGTGGCGCCATTGATACCCGCTTTCTTCCTTCCATTCTGAAAGGGGTAATGGAAAAAATGCAGGAAGGACCCTTAACCGGAAGTTATGTTCGGGATATAAGGGTTTCGGTATATGATGGAAAAATGCACCCGGTTGATTCCAATGACATTTCGTTTAAGCTGGCAGGCTTGCAGGCTTTTCGCCAGGCCTTTCAACAGGCCGACCCACAGCTACTTGAACCTATCGGGAAAGTGGAAGTTACTTGTCCTGATGACCTAACCGGATCGGTCATGGGAGATTTACAAACAAGGAGGGCGATCGTGGAGGGACTCGAATCAGAAGGGCATTTCACCAGGATCAGTGCAAAAGTACCATTGGCTGAACTGTATGAATATGCTTCATCCCTTCGTTCCATAACCCAGGGTAGAGCAAGGTTCAGTATTCAATTCGATCACTATGCTCCCGTACCTTATGAATTACAGAAAAAACTTATGGAAGAATACAACAGGCAGGCAGAGCTGGTCGAATAGCTTATCAAAGTAGCTTTTCGATGAATGGAACAATGATTTTATTTTCTGCATCGTTTATGCTTTGTTCCGTTTTTAATCGACGTACCCATTGAAAATTTCCACACCTATGAACGAACAGTTGTACTTCAACGACCAGGCACATATTGCCGAAAAGTTTCAGTTGATCCAGGAGCATTTGCAGGACACCAGTAAAATGGCTGTACTGAAAATCCGCAACTGGAAATTAGTGGAGCATCTGCCGGAGACCAGCCAACGCTATCAAAAGCACATGTATCAGACACTATTCAACATTGTTCCAAACGAGTTCATTCTTTGCGAAGTGGGGTATTATTTCTCCCCACTTAACAACTGATAAAAAAGGGCCGATATGACGGCCCTTTTTTATCTTTATAACATGCCCAGATTAAACCAGGTATTACTTTTTGTTGTTCTCTCCTGTATAATTTTATATGCAGGCCGTTCCCTATTCATTCCACTTAGTTTCGCCTTGCTGATCAGTTTCATTCTCTACCCAATTTGTAAATGGATGGAAGAAAAAGGCCTCTCCAAATCACTGGCGATCCTGATCAATCTTACTTTTCTGACCTTGTTGCTTGGAGGAATAATATTCCTGCTTGTATATCAATTAAAACAGTTTGGTTCGGAATGGCCACTTTTAAAAGAGAAGATCAATCAATCAATCAGTCGACTTTCTGTCTATCTCAATGATGAATGGAAAATTGATAGTGTTACTCAACAAACCTATACGGATCAGATTCTTAAAAATGCACCGGGTTACCTGTTCAGTTTTTTACAAAAGACCATCACCAGTTCTGCCGTTTCACTGGTTTTATTATTCCTGATTCCTATTTACAG
>JAGKTB010000009.1:0-5189 GCA_018993145.1 Flavihumibacter sp. | reverse complement strand
GGTTTTGCGAGAAATGAACTCTTCATTCACTTTCTTAAACTTGCATTTCCCAAACTGACTATACAGTTTGGTGAGAACGCACAGGGTGCTGCTCTTGGAGCACTGTTGGTGCTGAAAGATTCAGTTACTTCTTCTCTTTAGCACCGTTTCAAACAGGTTAAATATTCGTTTGTATTCATCCGCCCAGCTGGAGGGTTCAACAAATCCATGATCCTCCATTGGGTACATGGCTACCTGCCAGTTTTCTTTTCCTAATTCGATAAGTCGTTGATTGAGTCGCACTACATCCTGAAAATGCACATTGACATCCACCATGCCATGGCAAATTAACAGATGATCCTGTAGGCCGGCTGCGAAATAGATGGGTGAACTTCTTCTGTAGGCAATGCTGTCTTCTGCAGGCGTGTTTAGAATATTGGAAGTATATCCATGGTTATAATGTGCCCAGTCGGTAACAGGACGAAGCGCTGCTCCTGCTGCAAATGTTCCAGGAGAGGTAAACAAGCCCATCAGCGTGATGAAACCGCCATAGGATCCACCATAAATCCCAATCCGTTTGGCATCCACTCCATATTCTTTTGCCAGCCATTTTGCTCCGTCGATATGATCAGTCAGATCCTTACCTCCCATGTGACGATAGATGGCAGTCCGCCAATCGCGGCCATATCCTGCACTTCCCCTGTAATCCATGTCCAGCACATAGTATCCCTGGTCGGCCAGCATGTTATGAAACATATATTCTCTGAAATAACTGCTCCACCATTTGTGCGCATTTTGCAAATACCCTGCCCCATGAACAAAGATTACGGCCGGCTTGGAAGGATCAGGATTTGCCGGACGATAGAATCTGGCAGGAACCATTGCTCCATCTGCAGCCGGAACCTGTACCAGCTCCGGATCGCGCCATGAATAAGAGGCAAAGAATTCGGATTGAGCCTTATTGGTGATCTGTTGCGCTTTGGCTTTCGGATTGTTATCCTGCAGATAGAGTTCCCAGGGTTTGTTCGAATAGGAATACAAAATAGCCAGCTGTTTTTCATCAGGAGATACCACCACCTGGTTAGCACCTGTAAGCTGTGTGAGGCGTTCCGGTTTTCCACCGGTAACGGATAACCGATAAAATTGTATTTCCCCGGATGAACTTCGTTTGTGGTAAGGAAGAAATCCTTTCCGTCTTTTGATAACTGTACAGACTGTACTTCATAACTCCCTTGTGTAAGTGCTGTTTTTTTACCGGTTTGAATATTGTAGTGATAAAGATGTGAAAATCCGGTAGCTTCCGATTGGAACCAGTATTCATTTTCATTGATCCAACCGGCGGAAGCACTAAAACTCCCGATACCGGGGCCGCCAATCCAGGCCTCGTCCCGTTGCCGGTCAACAAGTTTCAATTTTCCTTCTGATGGAATCAATTGCATGATCCATCTGTCCTTATTATCCTGTGAATAGATTTCAACCATAGCATTGCTACCGGAAGGCGACCAGCTCAGCCGGCCAATCGAAAGCAGGCGTTTGGTTTTTTTCGCAACTGACAACCTGGACGGATAATCTTTCAGATAGTCAGGAAGATCTTCAATACCCGGAATTGAATCCAGCGAAACGACATGAAGACTGTCTTTTTCGCGATCATACACAAATAATTCACTGGTTCCCGAAGGGCTGCCTACTTTGGTTCTTGCCGGAATATCTTCAGTAAAACCTGTTTCAGTAACATAGTTGGGGACGATGGTTCGCTTCCCATTCTGATCCGGTTTGAAAAGTGTATAACTGATGTAGCGACCATCTGAACTGATCTGTAGATTTCGCATCATTTTATCGCCGGTAAACAGTTGCCGAACCTGTTTTGGCTTTGGTAAAGATTAGGTAAAGGCTTCGGTGGCTTCTTTTTTTTCTTTACGTTCCCGGATAACTTCCATCCATTCCAACTGATCATTTTTTAACCATTCCTCCTGTGAACCCGAACGCTGTTTGCTTTCTGCAGGGGCGGTTTTCTGAACGCTGATCAATTGTTGCAGCTGACCGGTTTCAGGATCCCAGGCATATAGGTCCTGCTGCTGTTGAAATACGATCCTCTTCTCATTGAAAGAAAAAACCGGATTCATTTCTGAGGCAACTGTTTGTGTTATCTGCCTGGTTTTTCCTGTTTTGGTATCCATTAGAAAAATATCACCGTCTTTTTGATAGAGGGCCTGACTGCGAGACAGGTTAAAAACCAGGTTACGATGGTGTAGGATATCGTTTTTCCTTGAGCTAGCCAGTTTTTGTGGAGTGCGATTTTCCTTTGTGATAAAATATGTCGAATCGGCTGCTGCATTTTCCGGATTCCAATCGAAATACAGGATCGAACCATCAGCACTCCATTGCAAATTGGATGGCGAACTTCCGATCCATTTGGGATCTGCCATAATTTTATCAATGGTCAGCTTTCCGAGTTGGTTTTGTGCGTATAAACCAGTGGATAGGAAAAGCAAAACAGCAATAGCGATTTTTTTCATGCCCTTCGACTTTAACTGCTAAGATAGGTGATGAATACCTGTTATAACTTACCTTAGTAGAAATCAGTTTCTCCATGGAATTTTTTGTGGCAGAGGACTCCATTGTAAGGAAGATCTGGGGTAAGAGCGATACTATATTGTTCATATTTGCAGGGGCTGCGGCTGAGTTTGCACTTAATAAAGCGGTGGACTGGTTATACTATACGGGGAAACTTCCTGCAGATCCGATTGGCCGGTTATTTTCCACTGTTGAGTATGCCCGAAGGATCGTATTTACACCAACTCAGCAAGCGCATAAAGCAATAGATACCATGGCTGCTATCCATGCAGGATTGGAGAAAAAAAGAGGTAGCCAGATCCCTGATTGGTCTTATCGTGATGTATTGTTCATGCTGATTTATTATTCAATCGCTGCTTACGAATTGCTGGAGCGGAAACTGACAGCGGACGAAAAGCAGGAGGTGTATGATGTTTTTTACCGTATGGGCTCACGCATGGGTTTAAAAGCTCTTCCTGCAACTTATCAGGAATGGTTATCGGTGCGGGAAGCTCATTTAGAGCAGGATTTGGAGAAATCGCTTTATACCGAAGATCTTTTCAAGCAATATCGAAAGCACCTGGGCAATATGCGGTTCCGCGTATTAATTGAAGCCCAGAAACTGGTAGTGCCACATCAGGTAAAAGAATTATTACAGTTCAGTGATTTTTCATTGCTGACCCCTGTTGTTCCATTGTACAAAGTCAGCCGGCTTATGAAAATGGACTGGATGCTGAAAAAAATATTATTACCCGGAGCTTACCAGGACCAGATCCAGGGACTGGACAGCATGCCCTCTTAGTTTAATAAAAAGGAAGAGTACTGAGTTAAAAAGTATGAAATAGTAAATTTTGTAGCGGGTGAGTGCAGGATACCTAAAATTCAGGAAATATTATATTCATGCTAACTCATGATTTACGACACAATAAATTATGCGACTATTATATTGGTTGGTTATACTATTTTTCTCTGTAAACCTGGTAAACGGGCAACAAGTTATTGAAGTGAAACTGAATGCTCCTGGGGAAGACAGTCTTTGGTCTAAACTCTTCATTTATAAGACTGATCGACCTGTTTTACCACATATGATACTTATTATTCCTGGAGGGGGGTATTCCGGCTTAGTAATTGAAAATGAGGGTCATAAGGTGGCCAGATGGTTTTGGGAAAAAGGTATTAATTGTGCAGTGTTGCAGTATCGGATACCTAAATCCAATAGATCTTATTCTCATGTTAATATCCCTTTTGAGGATGTGAAAAAAAGCATTCAGTATTTGTATCAACAATCTGCAATATTGCGATTTGATTCAGAAAAGATTGGGGTTATGGGATTTTCAGCTGGCGGACATTTAGCTGCTTATTCTTCCAACAGAATTAATACGGAACAGGGGTTACCCAAAATTAGTTTTCAGGTACTTTTGTATCCTGTTGTTGGTATGAGCGATGAATTAAATCACGCTGGGTCAAGATATAAGTTGCTTGGATCAAACCCTTTGCCGGAACATAGGATTCAATTCAGTAATGAAAAGAATTTAACCCTAGCAAGTCCGTCTTCCTTACTTATACATTCAATTCCAGACAGCATAGTTCATTATCAACATAGCCTTGCAATGTTTGATGCATTAAGGAAGATAAATAAAGAATCTGAGTTGCATTTATTTTCAAGAGGCGATCATGGATTCCTGCTTAAACAGCCGTATGAAGAGTGGCTTAGTATTGTAATTCGGTGGATTCGTGGCATTTAGTGGGGATCTATAATGATGGTCTTAATGTTAGCGTAAATGGAACTTCAATCTGTTCAAGTTCATTGTTTAGTATCATGTTAGCGGTAGCCTCACCCATTTCTTTAAAATTGGTAGAGATAGTAGTGATTCCATCCAGAATAAATCTTTTGAGAGGAGTTTCATTGTAAGAAATGATTCCTACATTTTTACCAGGTTGTAATGTGCTGTTTTGTATTTTGTCAAGTAAAATAACCAGATCCTCCTCCATTAGATTGATGTATACTTCTCCTTCCTTTATTTCTTCCTTGGCAATGTCATGGACTATTGCATAATTGAATGCATATTCACGGCAAAAATTCAGAAATCCCAATAGAATTTCGTCTGGGAAATAAGTATATGATGGAAAGATAATTTTAATGGTATGATATTTTTGAAGAGGATGTAAGGCTGCCTCCAGGGCGGAAAAAATATCTTTTTCGAAATTTTCATATACTGCTCCGAATTTGTAATTTATTCCAGGAATCGTTTTATCAAGCAAAATGAGTTGTGCATCGCGCAGGGTATTTAATTCTTGATGCACATTTGCCCCTCCCTCCAGAAAGTGTGGAATTATTACTAAATGTGTGTATTTGTCTTTTCGGTTGTGCAGTAGATTTTTAAATAAACTAAAATCATTATTATAAATATAGAAATCAATAGCAGCTTTATCACTAAGTGTAGATACTAGTGAATCATAAATAATTTTTTTGTGGCCACTAAGTTTATTAAATAGTAGAAAAATTTTGAATTTCTGAATGAAGTCTGTTTTGGTGATAAAATATCCTTTTCCTGGAATGGATCCAATTATTCCTATTTGTTTTAGGTGCTTGTATGCTTTTTCAGCTGTATCTCTTGATATGTCTAACTCGTAGCTTAAGTCATTTATTGAGGGCA